>DXCZ01000033.1 GCA_019115765.1 Candidatus Mediterraneibacter stercoripullorum
CAAGACTGCCGAAATATCTGCGTAACGCACTCCATCCTGAGGCTATAGGGGCATAAATCACTATTTTGTCAGCTGAAATATTGAATTTTCAAGGAGCGAAGCCCATTTCAGGTATGGGAAGTCTTAGTAAATTACTATAGTTCGAAACAACGGCAAAAATCGCTGTAACCCAGTAAACACAAGGGATACAGCGATTTTTTCTTCCAACAACTGTCAAAGACAGGAATATAACTGATTCCTCCCTTTATGTCAAGACTTTTTTCGCACTGATCCATCGTTTTTTCACCTGTAAGTCTCGACAAACCGCCCATGCTGTATTATAATTTTCCCGGTACGGATCTTCCCTGACCGCAGGCTTCATCCTGCGCCGCATTCCTGGGAGGATCAGCAGAAAACCAACTATAATCAATAGAAATACAGAGGGAAAATACAATGAGTTTTACATTTATCAAACAGCTTCCTTCTCCGGACGAAGTGAAAAGCCTGGAGCCCATGTCCGAAGAAATGAAACAGATTAAAGCCGGACGCGACCGCCTCATCCAGGATGTGATCACCGGAGCATCCGATAAGTTTCTCGTGATCATCGGGCCCTGCTCCGCCGACAACGAGGACGCCGTATGCGAATATACAAACCGTCTGGCCAGAGTACAGGAGAAAGTACAGGACCGTCTCGTACTTGTGCCCCGCATCTATACCAACAAGCCCCGCACCACAGGCGAAGGCTATAAGGGAATGCTTCATCAGCCGGATCCGGAGGCCAAGCCTGACATCCTGGCCGGCATCCTGGCGATCCGCCATATGCACATCCGCTCCATTGCGGAGACCGGACTGACTGCCGCTGATGAGATGCTCTATCCGGATAACTGGCACTACCTCTCCGATATCCTCTCCTACGTGGCGATCGGAGCCCGCTCCGTGGAAAACCAGGAACACCGCCTGATGGTCAGCGGACTGGATATCCCTGCCGGTATGAAAAACCCCACCAGCGGAGACTTCTCTGTCATGCTGAACTCTGTCGTAGCCGCACAGTGCGGACATGATTTCATATCCAGAGGATGGGAAGTACGCACAGAGGGCAACCCGCTCACCCATACGATCCTGAGAGGGGCTGTGAATAAACACGGAAATACCATTCCAAACTATCATTATGAAGATATCCAGCTGCTTCTGGAGAAATATGAAGAAAGAAATCTGAAAAACCCTGCTGTGATCATCGACGCCAACCACTCCAACTCCGGCAAGAAGTTCAAGCAGCAGATCCGAATTGTAAAAGAGATCCTTCACAGCCGCCGGATCGACGACGACATCCGCAAGCTGGTCAAGGGCGTTATGATCGAGAGCTATCTCGTAGAAGGCAGCCAGCCTATCGGAGGGGATCACATATATGGCAAGTCCATCACCGATCCGTGCCTTGGCTGGGAAGATACAGAAAAGCTTCTGTACACCATAGCCGAATCCTGCTGATACATTTCAGGCCCCGTCTCCCGCAGTTCCTTATGCGGGATCCGGGGCATCTTTCAACGACACAGAGAAACTCTGACACAGCACACAAAAAATGAGGTATACATATGGCAGAACAGACAGAAGAGAAAAAGGTCCTCCCGGCCTGTCCGGTAGAGACGACCCTTTCACTGATCGGCGATAAGTGGAAAGTCCTGATCCTCCGGGATCTGCTTCCCGGTACCAAGAGATTCGGGGAACTGAAGAAATCCATCGGCAATGTCTCCAGGTTAGTAATGACATTGAGCCGCAGCTCCCCGTTTTCGTATACATTCCTCTTCTGTGTATCTACACAATTGAGCCAGTTATTTGACGAACAGTGTACTAAAACACAAGCTGCACCAGCAGCATATAACACACAGTCCCGCCAGCTATGGACAGCAGCATCTGCCTCTTCCACACATGAAGCACAACGACCACCAGGATCGCGATCATCTCCGGGATTCCATGGCTCCCTGTGAATACACTGACATTTCTCAGGCAGTAGATGACAAGCAGCCCGAATACCGCTGCCGGAAGCACCTTGCCCAGATACTGTATATACCTGGGAGTAGGCTTTCCCGCCGGAAATATAAGGAAAGGCAAGAAACGGGTGACCGCCGTCCCCAGGACGACCATGGCCACTGTAATGATCTGTTCTGTCACTGTCATTCTGCATCTCCTCCTTTCTCCAGAGGCTGTCTCAGAAGCGACAGCACCACAAGGATCGCCAGCATGGCGGGGATAATAAAGCTGTCCGCGCCGAAGACGATCAGGCAGACCAGAGAGATCCCCAGCCCCATCAGAGAGCTTGTATGATCCTTCTCCTTCAGCCACTGCTCCAGGAATATGACTACGAACATGGCTGTCATAACGAAATCCAGCCCCTCTGTATTGAAATGGATCAGCGATCCAAAGATCCCGCCCAGTGTAGCTCCCGAGAACCAGTATATATGGTTCAGCAGGGTCACAAAGAACATGAACCAGCCCTTGTCCACGTCCTCCGGGATCGTGGCGGTATAATTGATGGAAAATGTCTCATCACACATTCCGAAGATCAGATAGATCCGTTTCCATCCCAGTCCCCGGAATTTATCCAGCATAGAGATCCCATAGAACAGATGCCTTGCATTGATCATCAGTGTCATGGCAAATGCCTGCAGCGGATGAAATGCCCCCAGAAGCATGTCCACGGTCAGAAACTCTATGGAACCGGCAAAT
Source organism: Candidatus Mediterraneibacter stercoripullorum (assembly GCA_019115765.1). Taxonomy (GTDB): domain Bacteria; phylum Bacillota; class Clostridia; order Lachnospirales; family Lachnospiraceae; genus Mediterraneibacter; species Mediterraneibacter stercoripullorum. The sequence continues at coordinate 2,701 of DXCZ01000033.1, forward strand.
ATTGTAATGCTCATCAGCATGGGATACCAGAAACCGAAACCTGACACATTCATGTAGATGCCATATGTGATCCCCAGGAACCAGAAGCCGGCGAAGATCGGTATGGTGTATGGAAATGCAGCGGTAAATGCGCGTTTCAGCATGGTTGATCTAGTCTTCATATTGCTTTTACTGTTCATTTGTTCCCTTCGGTCCGCAATGAAGCTGTGCTGCCCCGGCGGCCGCTCTTTCGCTCGGAGTGCAGCGCAGCGGACACATAAGTCCGCAAAGAACGCGGCCTAAGTGCCGGCGCTCCACTACGGGCTTTCGTGGCAGCACAGCTTCATTGCTGGATACTGAGACAGCCTGAACAGACTCTCCTCCTTTTCCAGTACGCACTGTATTGGATAATATCATTTTGGCTGAAGATATTCAACATCAGATCAGCTGATTTCTATTTCACTGTTTCTCAGTGAGTAAATTTGGAATCCTTATTAATACTCAATCCTGAAATAATCCAGATACGCCTTATATCTGTCCTGTGCCGTCAGGAATCTTACTTTCTTCTCAGCCATCCGTCCGGCAGTTCCGTAAGCGGCTTCGGGAATACCGCCAGCTGTCCTGTTTTTCTGAACACCTCTGCCTGATTCTCATCTACTTTACCATCCGGATCCGGGGACAGGTTCAGCATAAAGTTAATATTCATCGGAAAGTACTTCTCCATCTTGGCTGCCGCCCACTCGGCTCCCGCAAGTTCCGCATGGGGGTCTGTTTTCCTCCAGAACCATGTATCTGTAAACTTATTGCAGCTCAGTCCCGGCCCGTAGAACTGCTGCTCCACTTCCTGTCCTGCCGAATTTTCGAAAAGTACAATATCTGTACCGTGCAGATCATCCGTACAGCCGATATTCATAAACAGACAGTCCGGCTGAAGGGATTTCACCAGCTGATCCAGCTCCTCAAATGGGAGCATCTCATAGGTCGGGCCGCCCCAGGGCGAGTTCCAGCCGTCGGCGATCAGGAAGGGGATCTCACCGTAGTTTGTCAGGAGTTCTCTGATCTCCCCTTTGATGATCTCTTTCTGTTCTTCCGTACAGGATCTGTGCCCGATCCCGGCTGTCAGATCCAGAATAGAGAAGTACAGTCCGGCCTTGATTCCTTCCTCCCGGAACGCGCTTAAAAACTCTGCCACAACATCGGTTTTGCAGGCTGCGTTTTTCACAGAATGCTCTGAGTACGCCGTAGGCCACAGAGCGAAGCCTTCATGATGCTTCGCTGTCAGCGCGGCAAATCTGCATCCTGCGCTTTTTGCTATCTGCGCCCACTGTCTGCAGTCCAGGCCGCGCGGGTTCCAGTCCTTCTCTGCAAAGGGGAAACGCCGGGGATCGTCTGTATTCTCATACTCCCATTCCCAGTCCTTCATGCTGCCTTCCTGGAACTGCACTGTAGCGCTGTTAAAATGGATAAAAGTCCCTAATCTGAGATTAATAAAATCCATCTGATTTTTCTGAAGCCTGTCCATAACCTTTTCCTTCCTCTCTATCTTTCCACCTCATACCCACAGTACTGCATTACAAGCTCGCAGAACATGGCATTAGCCCAGGAGAACCATTCTCTCGTATATTTCGCCGGATCATCCACATGGAATCCTTCATGCATCAGTCCTTTTCCCCCGTCTGTGGCGATCATGCGGCGGATGATCTCATGTTTTTTCTCCTTTGTATCTGCAGTAAGTCCTTCGATAGCCATGGAGATATGCCAGATATAGCGGACCGGCGTGTGGGGACTTCCGATTCCCGCTGCCTTTGTTCCGCTGTAGTAATAGGGATTTCTCTCACTTAGGATCAACTCTCTGGTATTCGCCTCCAGCTCCGGTCGTTCCGGCTTATACCCCAGATAGGACATGGCGAGCAGGCTGGGGACATTGGCGTCATCCATCAGGTTGAACTGCCCGTATCCGTCCACTTCATAGGCATATACATCACCGATGCCCTCTACTTTTGTTACTCCGTACTCTTCGATTCCCTTTCTCACAACAGCAGCCATGTCAGCGGCTTTCTTCCCGATTTCTTTTAATCCCGGGACGATTTCAGAGATCTCATGGAGATATTCCAGGATCACTACGGCGAACATATTGGAGGGGATCAGGTAACCATATGTACATGCGTCATCGCTGGGGCGGAATCCTGACCAGATCAGGCCGGTCCCGGACTTCACCAGAGCTCCCATCCCATCTCTGGACAGGGTATCTGTATAGAAGCTGTTTCTCCGGATGAACCGGTAGGTCGAGCGCTCCTCATGATACATCTCTGTCTCAAATACATTCAGGATCCTTTCCGCGCCCTGGATAAATCCGTCGTCAAACTGCTCGGTCCTCCCTGTATTTTTCCAGAGCAGGTACGCCAGCTGGACCGGATAGCAGAGAGAGTCGATCTCATATTTTCTCTCCCAGATCCAGGGACCCATATCTGTCTCATCTTTCTCCCAGCAGTTCCCGTTGGGCGCCTCGTTGAACGCATTTGCATAGGGATCGATATTGATGCAGGAGAACTGTCTCCTGACCAGCCCCGCGATCAGATCTGCAATCTCCCCATCCTCCTTCGCGGGGATCAGATATGGCCTGAGCTGAGCTACAGAATCTCTCAGCCACATGGCCGGTATATCTCCCGTGATCACATACGTACTTCCATCATCCATACGCTTTACCGTCGTATCCAGTGTATTTGTATAGCATCTCTCAAATGTTTCCGCCACCTCGGGCTCATTCCGGAATACCTCTCTGACTTTATCCAGAATTCTTTCGATTGATTCAGGCTGCGTCTTTTTCATGACTTTTTCCTTTCTTTCTGTTCAGATTTTCTTTTATACTGTGAAAGAGGGCGCCGAACGCCCTCTTTCTGTCATTCAGCAAAGTGGATCTCCTGTATCCGCTCTACTCTTCTTCCTTGCTTCATCGCATGATCTCAAGCAAACCGCTCCACACAGTGCTGCCTGACTCTTCCAGCATCAGCTTCACCTTCCCAGGTTCTGTCACATGCCGCATCTGCATATCCCATACTGCGAATGCCTCATAAGGCAGAGTGATGACGATCTCTTTTTCCTCCCCGCTTTTCAGCAGGACTTTTTCCATCCCTTTGAGTTCTTTTACCCTGCGCACCACACTGCCCTGCTGCCCTGCGATGTAGAGAAGAGGTACCGCATAGCCTTCCCTCTCTCCTGCATTTTTCACTTTCATGCGCAGGGTCACGCCTGACGTTTCAAGCTCTGTTAACGATATCTGCTCTTTGCTCAGAGATGCATCGCTGTATTCAAAGCTGCTGTATCCCATGCCGTCGCCGAAGATATAGGCGGGACCGTCCGGCTGGTCATAATAGTCCATCCCGCTGTAGGAATTCTTGTAATTATAATATACCGGGATCTGTCCGCTGCATTTCGGCACAGAAACCGGAAGCCGTCCTGACGGGTTCACATCTCCGAACAGGATCTCCGCGATAGCCTGTCCTCCCCGGATTCCCGGGTAAAATGCATACAGGAGCGCATCTGCCCTCTCCGAAGCGATGCCAGGTGCGTAAGGCCGTCCGCCCATGATGATCACGACCACCTTTTTCCCTGCGTCAAGCACCTGCTCCAGAAGCTGTTTCTGCACAGCCGGAAGTTCCACATCCGCCGCATCCACTCCTTCTCCGCAGTCCATGGAGACGCCCTCACCGGCCACTGCCGCTCCATTCGTATCGAAGCTGACTTTGCCGAAGCGGCTGGAGCTGCCTCCCAGAACGAGGACTGTTACATCCGACTCCGCGGCCAGAGACACAGCCTGTTCCATCTCTTCCCGGCTGCCCTCTGTTGTACCGCAGCCCCGGGCATATTTCACAGAGACGCCTGCCTGCTCCGCTCTCCTGCGGATACCGCCAAGCACGGTCACCGAGTCCTCTTCCTTCACCTGAGGACTGTAGTCTCCCAGCTGATTGTAGATATCATCTGCATTTGGACCGATCACAGCAATCTGCCCTGTTTCTTTTTCCAGGGGCAGACATGCCTCTCTGTTCTCCAGGAGCACTACAGACTCTCTGGCAATCTCCAGCGACTGCGGATACTCCTCATAAGAGAATACCTTTGCTTCTGTTCCTTCATCCAGATAAGGGTGATCAAAGAGCCCTCTCTCAAACTTCAGCTTCAACACCTGCATTACAGCACGGTCAATCTCCGCCTCGGAAATGTATCCCTTTTCCACTGCCTCTTCCAGACGTCCGAAAGCCGTATCCCAAAGTCCGATATCCATTCCCGCCTTCACGGCAAGAGCTCCGGACAGCGCATTGTCTCCGGTCACCGTATCCAGACGGTCCAGAGCGCAGCCGTCGGCCATGACGACTCCGTCAAATCCCATCTCTCCGCGCAGAATATCTGTGAGCAGATGATGATTAATATGACAGTAGACGCCGTCGATCTCATTATAGGCAGCCATGACGCCCTTAACCCCGGCATCACAGCAGGCCTTCATTGCCGGCAGGTGAATCTCTCTTAGTTCCCTCTCGCCGATCCTTGCGGCACTGGCATTCACACCTCCGGTGCCTTCACCCTGAGCAGCGAAATGTTTCGCTACCACATCTACGCCTGCATTCTGGACTGCCTGTACTACCTGTTCCGCCATTCTGCTGCACAGCCAGGGATCCTCTGAGAAGCACTCTTCGGTGCGTCCCCATCTTGGATCTCTGGCAACATCAAGCAGGGAAATGAGAGCCAGGTCCACACCCATGCTCTTCAGCTGTTCCCCGCAGACCTGATAGGCCTGACGGATCAGCTCCGGATGAAAGGTTGCACCCATGGCAAGGTTCACCGGGAGCAGATAGCCATCCAGTGCCTGATGACCGTGGGGGCATTCCGTACTGAGCAGTACAGGAATCTTCAGTCTGGAGTGTTCCAGCACATATCTCTGCATCTGATTATATGCCTTCACAGCCCACGGACCGTACAGTCCGTTTCCATAGTCTCTGCCGGACCAGGGATCCGCACGGTAAAGTCCGTATACGGTCCCAAGGCCACTGTATTTTTCCACTTCTTCTTTAAACTCTCTGTCAAACTCTATCGTATCCCCGTCTCTTTCGTAGATTCGGAAGCCATAGAGCCGCTGACTGAGCTGCCCCACCTTTTCTCTGAGGGTCATCTGTTTTAGCAGCTCAGCCGCCCTCTGTTCTAATGTCTTTTCATTTTCTGTGTGATTCATTGCTTTCATCTCACCTTAACTTCTTAAGTCTCGCCTGATATGACCGCTTCATTCTTAGCTGATGCGATTATTTCAGTCTTACCTTATATGTCTTGACCTCATATGGCTTGATGGTTACTGTAAAGCTTCCTTCCTCTGCAGGAATCTCTCTTTCCGGCTCTTCCATCAGGTTACACTCTGTCACACCGGCAATCTTATTTTCACCAAATGTAACGGTAGTCTTTGTCAGGCTGTTCTCACACTCGTACATTCTGAGGATCACGCCTTCTCCATCTTCAGCATGTTTAACAGTCTCGATGACAACATTTGCCTTGTCTGCGGATACAAATGATTTTCCTGCTCCCTTTACGCAGCCGGCGAAGGCGTATGCCTTCTGGTTCAGCTTGTAAGCCTCTTCCACAGTTGTCTCCGCCTTCCAGTATCCGTTGTGAGGATACAGAGAATAGGTAAATACGTGTTCTTCCTGATCTGCTGTCTTGTTCGGCTCGATACCGGACTTGATCAGGGTCAGAGCCATATCGCCGTCCTTCGCGGAGTGTCCGTACTTGCAGTCATTTAACAGGCTGACGCCGTAATTTCCTTCGGACAGATCCATCCACTTCTGGCCGCAGCTCTCGAAACGAGCCTCATCCCAGCTTGTATTTGTATGGATCTTTCTCTTCAGGTTACCGAACTGGATCTCGAATGTTGCCTCATCCGTGTGCACATTTACCGGGAAATGAACCTTCAGAAGTGTCTGATGCTCTTTCCAGTCTACCCATGTGACGAAGTCGATCCTGCGGCTGTCCGCATAGAAATGAATCTTCTGTCTGATCACGGAATTGCTGATAGAACGGTCGATCTCCAGTGTGGCTCTTACCGGTCCCCGCTCCGTCCACTCGATGCGGTCCGCCTGCACTGCATCCCAGTATTTCTCGGAGTAGTACATATCGATATCCCAGCAGTCGAAGTTCATGGGCTTGTCCTCATACATGCGCAGGAGGTTGGCTGCCTTTCCTTCCTGGATCACTTCTCTCTCGCACTCTTTGTCGAAGATGGATGTAAAGAGTCCGTTCTCATCGATCTCGATATGGTAGAACGGTGTGTCGATGCCGCTCTCTGTGATCGCCAGGTCATTTTTCTGTCCGTCAGCCGCTGCCGCAGTGAAGACCTTGCCTCCCTTGGAAGGAATTCCCTCTACATATGCTACTGCACCGTCTGCAGTATGCTGCACCGGCCAGGTCCTGCCGTCCTCGTCCACAAGCACATCCGCGCTGCACTCACCCAGCTCTACTACATCATTTCTGGTGAATCCAAGAGTATTGAACACACTGATGCAGTTCTCTTTCTCCTCTGTCAGGAGAGCCAGCTTTTCGCGGATCATCTCCGTCAGTCTGGACTCGATCTGTGCGTACTCTTCCTTTGTCACTTCATATACTTCATGGATGGATGATCCCGGCAGGATATCATGGAACTGGTTTGTCAGAACCGTTTTCCAGATCTTTTCCATCTCTTCTGTTTCTTTCGTACCTGTAAGAACCTGCAGCAGTTCCGTATCCATAAGGAGCTGTTCACATCTGCGGTTGGAGCGCTTATTCCTTCCCATGGAAGTATAAGTTCCTCTGTGATACTCGAAGTAAAGCTCTCCTTCCCACACCGGAAGCCGTTTATTTCCGGACACTCTCCTGTCAAGCTCTTCAAAATATTTTCCCGCAAATTCCTGGCGTACCTTCGGAATACCCTTGATTCCCTTCTCCATCCTCTTGGATGTCTCCAGCATATCTCTTGTCGGGCCGCCGCCTCCGTCGCCGTATCCGAAGCAGACAAGGATGTCGTTGTTGATTTCCTTGTTCTGATATCTGTGCCATCCGCCCATGATCGCATCCGGGTGGAGCATACCGTTGTATGTGGTGAAGAAGTTGTCTTCACTCTGTCCCACGCCAAGAGTCGTGATCAGATGGGTCAGGATCTCGCTTCCGTCGATTCCGCGCCACATCATGGTGTCATAAGGCACCTTGTTGATCTGGTTCCATGCCAGCTTCGTGGTCATGAAATACTTGATGCCGCTGCGCTTCATGATCTGGGGAAGTGCTCCTGAATAGCCGAATACATCAGGCAGCCACAGGATCTTGCACTCTACTCCAAACTCATCCCGGAAGAACTTCTTGCCATAGTAGAACTGACGTACCAGGGACTCTCCGCTGGTCAGGTTGCAGTCCGCCTCTACCCACATGCCGCCTTCCGGCTCCCAGCGTCCTTCCTTCACGCGCTCTTTCACCTTCGCGTAAACTTCCGGATATCTCTCCTTTAAGAACTGATACAGCGCCGGCTGGCTGGACATGAACTTATATCCAGGGAACTCTTCCATGAACTTCAGCACTGTGGAGAAACTCCTGGCTGTTTTCTCTCTTGTCTGCGCAATGGTCCACCACCATGCCACATCAATGTGGGTGTGGCCGATACAGGTCGCCACCACATCATCGTAACCTGCCATATCCTCATACAGCGCCTTCTCAATATATTCCGTTGCTTCATCTACGGAACGGTAGAAGTCCTGGGAGTAAGGCGTGCGCAGATCCAGGAGATTGATCGTATTGTTCAGGACAGTAGTCAGATCCATCCGAACCTTGTCGTCCTTCTCCATACGGGAAAATCCCCGGCTAGGCACAATAATGTCATAATACAGACGATTGATCTTCTCGTCCATCTGCATCAGATCCAGACTGAAAGTCAGCTCTGCGAACATGATCCCTGTGTACGCCTGAAGGTCGATCACATAGGATCTCCCTGCTTCCGCGCAGGAATCCAGCAGTACCATCTGATGATTGATATCCATTCCCTGTGTTACATTTCCATCTACAAACATCAGGAACTGGGGATTCTTCGCATCATCCCAGTGATCCACCTGGGTCGCGGCTTTCAGGTAAACCGGCTTTCCGGCCATCTCTTCCGGAATCGTAACGGTCGCCCGGAACCAGTAGTGCCGGTCAGGACCGTACCAGTGCATATTCTCACTGTGAAATTCTTCCCAGAAAGGCGCTGCCTCATCAGCTTCCCCGGGGGTAAAATACAGTCCTTCCTTATAAGTAATCCCTGATACGGGAAGTTTCTTAGCAAATCTCAACTCATTCAGCTCATTGCATATTACTGAGATTCTTTCTTCAATAAATTTCATACGATCTTTCTCCTGTTATTTCTAAAAATTCATCTGCAATCCTGCTTAATTAAAATGCATTTTCTTTTATATACTTCAGCAGATCATCCACTGTTGTAAACGCAAGTCCTGTCACTGTATCCGCGCATCCATAATAGATTGCGATCCTTCCTGTATCCGCATCTGTCAGTGTAGCGCAGGGGAATACAACGTTGGGAACGTCTCCCACGCACTCATAGATCTCATAAGGAGCCAGGATATACGCTTTGGAACGTGCCAGCACTTTCCACGGCTGCTCCAGATCCAGAAGGGCAGCTCCCATACGGTATACAAAGCCGTTGCATGTATTGAGCACTCCGTGATAGATCAGGATCCATCCCTCATCTGTCTCGATCGGCACCGGTCCCGGTCCGATCTTGGTTCCCTGCCATGCAGAAGCATCTTCCTTCACAGTTGACATAACATGCCTGTGATGTCCCCAGTACTCCAGATCCGGGCTCTGGCTGTAGAAGATGTCGCCGAATGGTGTGTGACCGGTATCACTGGGTCTGCTCAGCATCGCATACTTTCCGCCTATTTTCCTCGGAAACATGACTCCGTTCCTGTTATACGGAAGGAATGCATTCTCCAGCTGATGGAATGTCTTAAAGTCAAATGTATATGCCACGCCGATGGTCGGTCCGTGATAGCCGTTGCACCATGTGATATAGTAGCGGTCCTCGATGAAGCAGATCCTGGGGTCGTATCTGTACTCCCGCACTGTCACCTCTTCGTCTCCTTCAAACTTGATCGGATCCGGGTTGATGTCCCAGTGAATCCCGTCCTTTGAAAATCCCGCGAAGATATCCATACTCACACACTTGCTGTCACAGCGGAATACTCCTGCAAAACCATCTCCAAAGGGCACTACAGCACTGTTGAAGATACTGTTTGAACTGGGAATAGCATCTCTTTTAATGATAGGATTCGCGCTGTATCTCCACACCGGCATGGTATAGCCTTCAGGCTTGTTCTCCCAGGGGATATTTTTTAAAGAATTACCAATAATCTTTGCCATATTTTTCTCCTCTTTCCCTCTTAGCACAACAGGGACATTCCAAATGAAATGCCCCTGTTCTTTTGAAACTTCTGTTCGATTATATTATTTACCCATGAATTCGTCAACCTGTTCCTGAGCAGCTGCGCAAAGTTCATCCCATCCTGCTGTCTCAAGCTCACCCTTCATCTTCTCGATCAGAGCGTTCGGCTCCTGTGCTCCTGTGAAGAGTTCCGGATAGTATTTCTCGTATACAGCATTGCAGTTTGCAAGCTGAGTTGTTACTTCGCTTGTATCCATGCTGAAACCAAGAAGACCAGAACGTACTGCCGCATCGTTCAGTGCGATAACCTCATCCCACTGACTTGTCTCTTCTGTTGTCTGCTGAGAAACAATATATGTGTTGCCCTGTGTATAACCAGCAAGTGCCCAGTCTGTCTCAAGTCTCTCTACCTTGTTGTCATCTGTATACTGCCAGTCCTCGCCCTCTACACCAAAGTAGAAGAGGTCACGAAGCTTCGTATCTGTATTGATGAGCTGCAGGAGTTCAAGAGCCTTTTCCGGATTCTTGCATCCTGAGTAAATACCATTGATCGATCCCTGGATGGTCTTGTTGCACATTACAGAATCACCAAACTGAACTGCCTCACAATTTGCAATACCGAAGTTCGGTCCCCATGTTGTCTTGGCAGCGCCGCTCCATCCCTGAGCAATGAACAGCATGTGGTACTTGTTTGTATCGTCTGCAGTCGGAGCATCACCGTTGATGAGTCCTTCACTGTACATCTTGTGGATGGTCTCCAGGTTTGCCAGGATGTCCGGATCGTCAAGCGGATTGACTACTGTCGCACCGTCATCGCCGTATTTCACACCGATAACCTTGGAGCCTGAGCTGAGATCGTCAAAGTTCATGTCGATCAGAACGCTTGCACCTGCCTTTGACATGAAGAACGGAGCTGTGCCTTCGCCCTCTTTTATCTTCTGAAGTGCAGGATACAGAGAATCAAAGTCCGTAATTGCGTTGATATCGATTCCGTATTTGTCTGCGATGTCTTTATCCCATACAAAGTATTCTGTGATCGCGTTGTCCTTCATCGTCGGTACGCCATAGATCTTGGAGTCAGAAGAAACTGCTTTCCAGTAATCCTCCGGGATCAGTTCATACAGCTCCGGAGTTGTCTCCTGCAGCATATCCGTAATATCAAGGAATACACCGTTTGAAACCTCTGAGCTGAAACGAGTCTGATCTGTAAACAGGATATCGAAATACTCACCGGAGTTTGTGATAACGCTTCGTCTGTTGTCCCAGTCACCCCAGCCAACAACTTCCATATCAACATTTACACCGATCTTCTCCTCCAGATACGGATTTACCTGCTCCAGCCATGCATCATAGTTGTCCGGCATACCGTTTCCTACTGTTACCCATTTCAGAGTTACCACACCATCCTCTGATGTGGATCCGCCCTCATTTGAGTCATTTCCGCAGCCGGCCAGAAGTCCTGCACACATAGCTGCTGTCATGGCAAGCGCTACAATTCTTTTCTTTTTCATTTTTCTTTCCTCCTTGAAAATTTTTATATGTACTATCCTTTCACCGCACCAACCGTAAGACCGGAGATGAAGTATTTCTGGAAGAACGGATAGCAGCATGCAATTGGGATGATAATGATGATCGCCATAGCCATTCTGGCTCCCTCTCTCGGCATTGAATTCATATACTCAACCATAGAGATTCCCGCCGACGGGTTATTTGCCATCATTTCAATATTTCTCTGTATAGAGTTCAGCAGCGCCTGCAGAGACAGAAGCTTCTGATCTGTAATATACAGTGAGGACTGGAACCAATCATTCCAGTATCCGAATGTCAGGAACAGAGCGATCGTTGCCAGAAGCGGCTTTGCCAGAGGCAGAGCGATCTTCCCGAATATCTGGAGCTGACTTGCACCGTCAATCTGTGCGGACTCAATGATCGATTCAGGTATATTTGTCTTGAAAAACGTCTTTGCGATCACTACGTTGAAGGATGAAACACACAGCGGCAAAATCAGCGCCCATACAGTATCACGAAGATGGAGCAGCTGTGTATTAACAACATACTGTGCAACCATACCACCGTTAAAAATCATAGGTATGAATACGATCATTGTAAAAAAGTTGTTCAGTTTGTACGTATTTCTTGAAAGCACGTATCCCATAAGTGTGGTCAGCATCACACCAAGCACGGTACCTACTACTGTAACAAAAATCGATACGCCAAGTGCGCGTATGATCATCTCGCCTTCGTCAAACAGGAACTTGTACGCATCCAGAGAAAATACCTCCGGGATAAACCGGTATCCGTTCATCTGGATAGACTCTTCTGCTGAGATCGAGATCATAAATACAAATACAACCGGGATCACACAGATAAGAGCGATCAGGATAAACAGAATATTAAAGCCGATATTCGTCGGTTGTGAAATTTTATTCAGATGCGACGATTCCGCCATATCTGCATTTTTATTTTTTTTCGACATCTGTATCCCCCCTTACTATATAATTGCACTGTCTTCGTCAATCTTCTTCACGATCCAGTTTGCAAGCAGGATAGTGATGCAGCATGCTACTGACTGGAAGAAAGTAGCTGCCGAAGTCATACCTACCGGCATGTTGGACTGCAGATTGTTAAATACGAAGGTATCGATCGTTGCTGTCGTATTAAAGATCGAACCACTTGCTCCCTGTGTAAGCTGATAGAACAGACCGAAATCTGAATAGAATACCTTACCTACATTCAGGATGAACATCATGATAACGACATTTTTCAGACAAGGCAGGGTGATAAATCTTGCCTGCTGCCATTTGCTTGCGCCATCCATGACCGCCGCTTCATACAGTGTGCCATCGATACCGGAAATATTGGCAAGATAAATGACCATGTTATATCCGGTAGATTTCCACAAGTACATAAAGATCAGGATGAACGGCCAAACACCGGCTGTCATATACCACTGAATGGGATCATTTCCTGCATCTCTCAGCATACCATTGATAAGACCGTTGTCCTGATTCAGGAATGCGTCCAGGAAATATGCAGCAACAACCCATGACATAAAGTACGGGAAGAACATCAGTGTCTGATATACTTTTGATTTTCTCTTGCTCCACAGTTCGCTGATCATCATTGCCAGCGCAACTGCCAGAATAGTTCCTACTACGATAAATACCAGATTGTAAAGAATGGTATTTCTCAGGATTACAAACAGGTCGTTGGATTTGATCAGGAATTCAAAGTTCTCGAACCCCGCCCACTCGCTGTGGAATACATTATAAATAAATCCATGGCCTGCACTGATCTTATAATCTTTAAACGCGATAATAAGACCAAACATCGGAAGAAACGAGAACAAAATATACCAAATGGTAGTTGGTAAAGCAAGTATGGTCAATTCAGTATCGTTTTTGTTCCATCTTCTTTTTAGATTCTTTTTCTTTTCCTTTTCCAATTTTTATCCCTTCCCTTCCTCAAAAACTTTTCCAACCGATTTCCCTTACCGAATTCCGGTATACAATCTTCCCGGGGATCCGGATCACTTCTCCTCCTTTCTTCTCAGGGTGCTCCATGTATTTCAGTATTTTCTTTACTGCCGTCCGCCCCAGCTGATCTACATCGACCGCCACCGTGGTCAGAGGGGGATCGCTGAGCCGTGCATACACGGAATCATCAAAGCCGACGATAGAGATGTCATCCGGAACCTGAAGTCCCTTCACCCGAAGTTCCTTTACAAACCGGAACGCTGTCTCGTCACAGTTGCATACAAAAGCTGTCGGAAGTTTCTCGGGAACCTCAAGCCGGATCGCCTTACCTTCTTCATCTCGATCCGGAATGAGCCATTCCTCCCTGGGAGTAATCCCTTGTTCCAGCAGCCGGCGCAGATACCCAAGATACCGGTCTGTGATACTCGTTGTGCTTCCCATTCCCACTGTTCCCACAAATCCGATTTCTCTGTGCCCCTTCTGGATCAGAAAATCTGTAAGCTCATATGTGCTGTAAATGTTCTCCGTTACGACCGAATCCGACATGTGCGTCACGTCATAGACGTCCACATATACTTTCGGAAGATCTACTGCGTCCAGGCGCCTCTCAACGTCGCTTTCCAGGATTCCCAGAAGGATCAGCCCGTCAAAGGCTCCCGGAGCACTGAGCATCTTCAGGTCAGCCGCCAGAGTATTGCGGTCGGGAGTCAGCATAACGCTGGAACAGGAGTGTTTTCCGAACTCACTGATGATGCGGTCATACATTCCCATATAGAACTTACCGTCATCACCAGAGTTGAACCTCTTGCTCATCACGATCGCGATCTTTCTGGTCCGGCGTTTCCCATAATCTCTCAGTACATAGCCGTACTTATCCGCCGTCTCGAAGATCTTCTTTTTCAGCTCTTCACTTACACCGTCTTTTCCATTTAGAGCTTTTGAAACTGTCACTTTACTTATTGCCAGCTCATCCGCCAGAGTCTGCATGGAAACAGTATTCTTTACACCCATTTTGTTTCCTCACTTTCTGGTTTCGAAAATGTTTCTTAACATTTACAATTGCATTTTAGCACACTTTTTATTGTATGTATATAAAAACATATATTTTCTATAATACACACAATTCCGCTATCCGTTTTTTGTGCATATTTTACAGTTTTATTTTTGTTAACAAACTATTTTACAACCTCAAATGTTACTTAACATTTTGTTTTCCAGTTACTCAACTATCAGCACTACAGGATCAAATGTACGCTCCTTCAGCTGAGCCATGGCACGTTCAGGATCCTTCTCGCCGCTGAGCCACATACTGTAGTCAAACTCGCAGAACCCGGAGAGGTCCATTTTGAAATTTGTCTCCCATATATTGTTCATGACCCAGGAGTAAACCGGCCTGTCGTTGTCCTCTTCCTTTCCGCCGCAGAGCCGGATGGGATGATGACGCAGTTCTCCCATATAGAAAAGAGGAGTATCTCTTACTGCGATCAGCGCTCCGCCTTCCTGTCCTGTATAAGCCAGGCCATCATCTGACATATAAAATTCCATACATGTTCCGGGGATCTGATCTGTTCCCGGCCGGAAAGCTTCGGATCCCTTCTTCAGATACAGGCTGCTGTCGGGGATATTCAGGCTCAGCGGAAGGAAAATGCTCTCAATATCAGAGGATATCGTCTTGCCCAGTTCCAGTTTGAAGTCGATCCTGGAAACTGCCTCATAGAACTTCACGATCACATCCGCATGTACGGTTCCCGGGAGGGAATAACGGAACCGCAGGATCGTAAATACTGGTCCTCTCTCCTGACATGTCACCTCTTTCAGTTCTCCTGTGTGAAGCACCGCATGGCATCCTCTCATATTTCTGCCCATGATCCGGCGTTCCCGTTCTTCCGGGCAGCCGGCCTCTCCGCTGTCTCTGCGCACTTCTGTCACCTCATACATCGGTGTGAACAGAGGCGCCTCACCTTTTCCAAGCATCTCTCTGCCTGTACGTCTGTCTGTAAAGGAAGTAATTCCCTCTCCCGGTCTGTATGCAAGGCGGAAGAAGCTGTTTTCATAGTAATAGGGGAGGTGCCAGCTCTCCGGATCGTAATCATTTACAATATCCTTCACTCTCTCCGCGCCTATATAACACTGCCGCGTATTGATCACTTCCGGACTCTTCTCTGTCTCAAAATAAGAATATTCCTTCACCTCACCGGCTGCGAAAGTATCCATGAAGCTGATCATCCTTCCGCGGGGATGGGGAGATACCTGGCACGGAATCTCTCTGCCCTCTGCATCTACGATCCGGGCGTCGTCCAGCTTCAGTGTCTCGATGTAGAACTCCACCAGCTGGGGGCAGTCCGCGTCTGCCACGCCGCATGCCCTGATCTTACCGCTTGTGTTATAGTAACGGAGGATATCACCCTTTTCCTTTGAGATCTGGTTCAGGATCCGGGACGCAGCCTCGTGGGCTTTGGAGGCATAGCTGTTCTTCCTCATATCCAGATTCAGTACCATGGTGTCATATGGATTTGTGATCGTAGAGGAATGTCCCCATGTATGTTCCGCATAAAGCAGCAAGTTGTCCTGAGCACTCTTCCAGTACTCCGGATACTTCTCGCCTGCAGATCTGTCCAGACGTTCACACAGATGGTATCTGTGTCTTGCATCCAGATAATGCTTTACCGCGTAAGGGGTGCTTCCCACACCGTTGGCCCACCAGTCCGTCAGATCTCCCCGGTATACCGGAGCGTCCGCCAGGCTCTCCCGGATCTCCGCATACAGTTCCTGCAGACTGACCATACGGATCTCAACTTCATCGCCGTGAACTTCGTTATACTTCCTGATCGTGTCCAGGATCTCCGTTGACGGCGGAGCGTTGTCGCTGAACACGCCGGATACGGACGCGATGATAAAGTTATACTTGTATCCCTGCTCTTCGCAGCTCTCCAGATACTCTGACAGATTCCGGTACAGCACTTCCTCCGGGCTGTCCGGCTGCACATCTCTTCCAAGATAGCTCTGCTGCATGTAGTTTGTCGTCTTATTGGGCTTCAGTCCCAGGACATTTCCCAGGTTGTAGTGTTCTCCGTTCCATACCAGAAGACGTCTGCCTTCTTTGTTTTCCCACCAGAAGGGGGTCTGGTTCTGGAAGAGGGGATACATGCCGTGGTGACAGTGGATGTTCATATACAGGAACTCTACTCCGCTGCGGATCATTGCATCTCTGTATCCCATGGATACTCCGTTAATGTCGGCACACATGGCAGTCTTCAGATCCACTCCATGCTCCGCCAGTTCCTTCCGCCATGCCCGGAGACGCTCCTCATAGATCCCGCAGTCCAGCAGATCTGTGAAGTTCAGATAGTTGGCCGAGAGACCCAGTTTTCCCTCTGCTGCCAGATGATAGAACTGTTCCTTCTCCTCCTCGGATGCTGTCTTGAAAAACTCCTCTACACAGAAAAATGTCTCGCAGTTCCAGCGAAAATCCTGATATTCCGCTTTCTTCATAAGTTCAAGGACTGTATGGATATAATCCTGCTGATTATCGATGACCCTCTCCTGAAGATCCGTGTATCCAATGTCCGTGTGTGAATGATGAACCACATATAATGTTCTGATGCTGCGTGCCATAGCTTGATTCCTCCTGTTTTGGCTTCTTATTTTTTTGCTTTATGCTTTATCTTTTCTCTATATCTTTTCTCTGATTGATCATCCCTATTTTCTAAATCAATCATCTCTAATTTCTTACAGACGCCACGATCATTTTAATCTCGCCCTCTCCCGGAACGATCCGGTAACTTCCCACAGCCGCCGGGACAATGGCTGTCTCGGCATAATGGATCTCAAAGGGTTCAAAGCTGCCGTCTGTGCTCTCGATATATGCATGACTGCCGTCCACCAGGTTCATGACATGTACCGAGTCATCCATGCTGATCTCGTACGCTTCTGAAAGCGTATATCTGTATGTATCGATAAATTCCCTGTTGTGAAGACCTGTGCGCTCCACTTCTGATCCGGGGCCTTTCTCCAGCGTCACTGCCTGTCCCACCAGATTGTCATAGATCCAGTCCGTATCTCTGTCCCACTGGATATTCTTCATCCCGTGCTCGATATGGATGGGGCGCGGCAGACCGTCCAGCCCTACTCTTCCCCAGTCCCACAGCTTGAATGTGAAGATATACGGCGTGGCGCTGATCTCCAGCACCATAGTATTCTTCCCGGAACAGTGGACCGTTCCAGCAGGGATCAGGATGTGGTCGTGTTTTTTCACCGGCACTTTATTCACATATTTATCAGCAGGGAACTGGATCTCTCCTCTCTGAGCCGCATTGAGATCCCGTTCCATCTCCGCCGGATCTACATCCTTCTTTACTCCCAGATATACATATGTCTCTTCGCTCTCATCCGCATCCAGCAGATAATAGCTCTCATCCTGGGTATAATGCATTCCGAAGGTATCCTGGATGTACTCTGTCAGAGGATGGACCTGCAGCGAGAGATTGCCTCCTCCCATGGTGTCCAGCAGGTCGAACCGGATGGGGAACTCGGCGCCGAACCTGGCATGTACACGTTCTCCCAGGAGCTCATGAGGGCAGTACAGCACCAGATCCATGGCAGGCATCTTCAGCACGGTATCTCCGAACCGGAGGTTAAGGCAGTTTTCTTCAGGCACTCCATCGAAGCTCCAGGCGAAATTAGGCTGCTCCGGATCCAGGCCGAAGTTTTTCTGCATCCACTTTCCGCCCCATACGCCAGGATCAAAATAAGGTTCCATACGGAACGGTTTCCGACTGACCTGTCGAAGGCCCTGCCTGTATGCCTCTGCGGACGCCATCTTCGGATGCTGCTTTTCCTCTGTATCAAGGACATAATCGAACAGCTCATACCTCGCCTTCTTGTACCGGTCCGCAAGACGCCACTCTATAAAGAATCCCCGCTTCACTTTGGTCAGGATCGGATCATCTGTGTTCGTACAGTGCCAGTTGGGCATTCCCGCCCGATACCTGAGTTGTGCTTCCCATCTGGTCAGACTGCACCAGATCCAGATATCGGCTTCACACAACAGATCCGTCCCCAGTCCCGCCACAGCGATCACACCTTCTGTGATATCCGCCAGTTCTTCCGCCGCCTGCTGCAGCTTCTCCTCCTGGAAAAGGTCCTCTGTTTTTCTGTGGCAGATCACGCCAAACACACGGTCATCTGTAATATAGTCTGCAAATTCCCGGTTCAGTGTCTCCTCACTCTTCGCATAGTCCTCCATATCGAAAACCCTTGTCGGATCCAACTGTGCCGCAAGAGACAGAATCTCTTCTTTGTCCACCCCGGGATAGCAGTCAAAGCTGACAACGATTCTGTTCCCGCAGCCGCTTTTCCTTCTTTCTTCCTGCATTTCCCGGATCCTGCACCTCAGTTCACTGACGACAGCTGCTGTTCCATCCCAGGCACTGTCATCACAGCCTTTTACATCCGTCTCCGGATGCAGCTCATAATTGTGATATCTGTTTAAGATTTCCATCTTCTTCTCCAATCCTCTCTTCCTATAGTTTTACCGTGTATTTATACCGGTTTGCGGGATAATAGCACTTCGAATACTCGAATACTTTCCCGTCCGGCAGAAAAGTCTTCCTCGTCCGGATGAATACAGGCATGTTTCCTCCGATCTGAAGATACTTTCTCACTTCTTCCGTGGGGATTGCCGCTTCCAGCGTATCCTCCCCTGAGCTGATTTTTATCCCGAACTGCTCCTCCAGATATTTGTACAACGAGCGGGTATAGCAGCTGCTCTCCAGCGGAAGTTCCACAACAGGCGCCAGATAAGTGACAGTATAGACCAGCGGTTTTCCCTCCACATCTCTCACCCGCCTGAGGCAGTAGCACTGATCTGTCAGCGGGATTTCCAGCTGCCGGGCAACTGTTTTATCGGGATACTTTTTCTTCATCTCACAGTAGGAAGTTTCCATGGTGATATTATGCTTTTTCATCTCGTCCGTAAAACTGATCACCTGATGGATCTCTTCCTCGATCTTCTCATAGACTACTTCTGTCCCGATTCCCCTCCGGCTTCTTATATATCCGCTCTGCGCCAGCCCTGCCGTCGCCTGCCTTACAGTCACACGGGACACATTATACTGTTCCATCAGTTCCTTCTCTGTAGGGAACATATCTCCTGCATTGTATTCTCCCTGTTCGATCTTCTCCTTCAGAAGATTTTCCAGCTGTATATACAGCGGGGGCGCGCCTTTTTCATAATTCAGTTCCATTGCTTTCCTCCTTCCTCTGTCAGATCATTTTCCTGTCATCACTGCCAGCAGTCCCTGCATGGCCCGGACCGACGTCTCCGGTTCCGTAACTGTCTGTATCTTCCGCTTCTCGCACTCCTGCCGGAACTCTCCTCCGAACAGATCGAAGCTCTTCGCGATCTGTCCTCCTATCACCGCCATATCCGGGCGGAATCCGTCCAGGAACGGCAGAAGAGCATCCCTCACATCCCGTCCGAACAGCCTCCAGACGTCCGCAGCCTCACTGCTGCCCGCCCGGGCCATCTCTGACAGCCGTCTGCCGTTCTCCGGATAACCAAGTATACGTCTGCTGATCCGTGCCAGTCCCCTCACAGAGAGATAATCATCGATAACGCCCTCCCTGTATGGAACAGAGTAGATCCAGCCGTTCTCCGGTACTTCGCCTCTCTGTTCCTTCACAGTCCTTCCGTTCTCGATAAATGCAGATCCGGCGCCGGTCCCTATGCAAATGCAGAACACTCTGCCGTATCCCCTGGCCGCTCCATAAAAGCTCTCTCCCAGCGCAAACGCCTCCACGTCATGGAGAAAGGTGAATGGTACGTCTGCGAGAGCAGGAAGTATACTTTTTATCTCCGGCTCGACAGGAATGCCATAGATACTGTCATACTTGCTGAGACCGCGCATAAGACTGACCCCCGCGTGATAGTCAAAGGGTCCGGGAAACGCAAATCCGACTCCCGCTGTTTCCTCACCAGGATCCTGATCCATCAGTTCCCGCAAAATCAGCGCAAAATTGACAAATATCGTCTGTATATCCTGATCTGCACATGCGTGGAATGAGCGGATCTTCCTTCTTATATTTCCATCTTCATCCGCGATACCGCCTTTGATCTCTGTTCCCCCTACATCCAGTAATATATATTGCTTCGCCACTTCTTTCAGGCAGGATTGCCCTGCCCCCTCTCCTTTCCGCTCAGACAGATTTCCCTGTTCTGCCAGCTATTCTTCTTGATGTCAAAAGCCTCTTTGCACTGTGCTTTTACCATCCTTTTATTTGTTATAACATTATAACATTAATAACTGTTTTTCAACACCGGCAGACTTCTTTTTTCATCTTTGGCAAATTTAAATAAAATGTATTAATACAAAATATCTAATTTAACAAAATTCCTCTGTCCCTGTCTAAATTTCTAAAATCGTATTGACATCAAAAATACTCTGCGGTATTTTTACCAGACACGCAGAAAAGGAGGCATAAATAAATGGAAAAATATAAAGACCCCTCTGCTCCCATAGAAGAGCGGATTTCCGATCTGATGTCCCGCATGACGGTTGAAGAAATGATCATGCAGACCGATCAGTATTTCAGCAATGATTTCACCGAGCTGGACGCATCCGGTGATGTGACATATGTAGATATGGAGCAGCTCGACAGCCTTCTCCACGGCTGCAGCGCGGGCAGTATCCAGCCCAGGGGAATGACCCCCGCCCAGATCAACCAGGTTCAGCGCTACGCCATGGAGAAGACCCGCCTCGGCATTCCCTTTCTCTTCAGTGAGGAGGCGCTTCACGGCTTTTACAACCGGCATGCCACCTGTTTTCCTCAGCAGATCGGACTTGCAGCTACGTTCAACCCTGAACTTGGCCGGAAGATGGGGCGTGCCATCGCCACAGAGGCCCGCGCCATGGGAGTTCAGGAAACCTACAGCCCTGTCATGGATCTGATCCGCGATCCCAGGTACGGACGCGCAGAGGAATCCTATGGAGAAGATACTTTTCTGTGCGCCGAATTTGCACGGGAAACGGTCATAGGGATGCAGAAAGACGATCTGGCGGCTTCAGATGCAGTGGCAGCCGAGCCGAAACATTATATAGGTTACGGCAGTCCTGTAGGCGGCCTGAACTGTGCGCCTTCCTCTATGGGAAGACACGAAGTATTCTCCGACTGCCTGCCCGTCTTCGAGGCTGCTTTCGCAGAGGGCGGCGCTGTAAACGCCATGTGTTCCTACAATTCCATCGACGGCGTCCCGGTCTCCATGGACCACGAACTTCTGACAGAAGTGCTCCGGGACAGCTGGCATATGCCCGGATTCGTCCGCTCGGATCTGACTGCCATCGTCCGTCTCTATAACTGGCACTATGTCTCTCCTTCCAGAGAGGACGCCATCGCAGAGGGGCTGAAGGCAGGCGTGGACCTGCAGCTGTATGATTACCCTCATCAGGAATGGCAGGAAGGTATTAAGAATCTCCTCCGCTCCGGGAAGCTTCCGGAGGAGACGCTCCGCCAGGCGTGCCGCAGAGTCCTCCGGGTAAAATTCATGACCGGACTGTTCGATCACCCCTACACCGATGAATCGCTCTTCACGTCCCGTGTCCATACTCCCGGGCACCGGGAGCTGGCAGCAGACATCGCCCGGGAAAGCATCTGCCTGTTGAAGAACGAAGGCGGTCTGCTTCCCCTCTCCAAAGAGCTGAAAACCATCGCCGTCCTCGGTCCGGGTGCCGGACAGGCCATGCTCGGAGACTACACGCCTGACCATCACAGAAGCGGCATCTCTGTTCTGGAAGGCATCCAGAGCAAAGTCTCTGCGTCTACCCGGATCCTGTACGAGAAAGGCTGCACCTTCCTGGGTGACACTGCAGTTCCATTCCACTCCGGACTGCTGCGAGACGAGAACGGCGATCCCGGTCTTACCGGACGCTATTACAACGGACGGGAACCGGAGGGGGTGCCCGTGTTCGTGCGAAATGACCCGACGATCAATTTCAACTGGATCTTCGCCAAGCCGCACCCGGATCTGGACGCCAGCGCTTTCAGCGTTGTCTGGACCGGAACCCTCTCTATGCCCTCCTCATTCCAGGGCTCCATCGGGTTCAGCACCCAGGACAGCATGCGTCTCTATATCGACGGCGAACTGATTCTGGACGGATGGGGCAGCGAGAAGACCGCCGGCAGAATGGTGGATTTCTCTTTTGAGCAGGGGAGATCATATTCTGTAAAGATTGAATTTACCAATGACCAGCGAGGGGCACGTGTCATATTCGGCTACGGAGAGGGGCAGGAGGATTTCTCTGCTGCCGTGGAGGCCGCCCGCCGTGCAGATGTAGCAGTCGTATGTGTAGGAGACAGCACAGAGACATGCGGTGAGAACTTTGACCGGGTCTCACTGGATCTGCCGGGAAGGCAGCTTGAATTTGTCAAAGCAGTCTATGCCACCGGTACTCCGGTCGTTCTGGTCATGCAGACCGGGCGCCCCGTCACAGCAGTCTGGGAACACGCCCATATCCCCGCCATCCTGGAAGCATGGTTTCCCGGTGAAGAAGGCGGGCGCGCGATTGCGGAGACATTATTCGGAGACAGTACGCCCTCCGGCCGTCTCCCCATCACATTTCCGCGCCATGCAGGACAGATTCCCTGCCATTATAGCCGCAGGCCCGGCGGCGGCAGACGCTATGTTGAAATGGACTGGCTGCCCCTGTACCCATTCGGATACGGCCTGAGCTATACTACATTTTCATACAGCGGGCTCACACTCTCCCGGGAAGAGATCACCCCCGGCGAATCCGTCACCGCCACATTTACAGTGACCAATACCGGAAGCACTGCAGGCACAGCAGTCCCCCAGATCTATCTCCGGGATCTGGTCAGCTCTACCGTAAAGCCTGAACACACACTTGCCGCATTTACGAAGGTCCATCTTGCACCCGGAGAGTCCAGGACCGTCTCTCTGACCGTAGGACCAAAGTCCATGCGCACCCTGGGCCGGAACTTTCAATGGGCTGTGGAGCCCGGAAAATTCAGCGTATTTCTGGGCGATAACGCGGAAAATCTCATGATGAGACAGGACTTTGAAGTTGCGGAAGAAGGACGCATTTGACATATTTTTTATCAGTCAGCTGGACAAAACCACTTCCTTTCCTAAAAATTGGCATAGAAAAAGCGAGGGCTATTCGGTCCTCGCTCTTTCTACAAAATACGAATTAAATCAGCCAAACTGGTACATACCAGTTCTTTTCGTCTACAGGCAGCAGATCGTTTGCCATACAGACCACGCTTCCAATTGATATTTTTGTTTAGCCAAAACTTTTCATGCAGCTCTTTGGATTCCGGCATTACGCCAGGATATTTATGTGAGTTGGAGTTGATTAAGAATCGTTCCAATATCTCCATTGATACAAATTGACTTCTTTTTTATTTCATCAGGAGCAAAAGCCTCTCCGTAATTCAGACAGGCATACAATGCATCTTCCCACTCGTATACCATCCGCCAGAAGCTATACTTTACTATCGCTGGCGTATTGAAGCCAACGGCTGCTTCTAAAAACAACACTCTCATGTTTTGATGTCTGCGGAGAAAATCAGAATATCGCTGTGCTGCCTGATGCCATCCCACATCCTCCACAAAAGTATCATCTGCCCTGAGATTCATACTCATGGGTGCTCCGCACTTCGGGCAGTAAGGCACCAGTTCCGAAGGCACGGACATCTTCGGGGTCACGCCCTCCGGCAAAACCAGCCCGCCGCCGGCGTCAATGACATATCCCTGCGCCTCCACCATCTTTCTGATGGTTTCCTCATTATCATAAGTATCCTGATGGCATGGCCTGCTGCACTGGAACAGACCGTAATCTCCCTGGGTATAAAAGAGACGCTGCCTGTCGAATCCTGCCTTCTGAAAACAGTGATCCACATTTGTCGTCAGCACAAAATAGTCCTTCTCTCTGACCAGATCATAGAGCATCTCATATACCGGTCTGGGCGCGTTCATATATCTGTTGATGTAGATATACCGGCTCCAGTAGGCCCAGTGTTCCTCCAGCGTATCGTATGGATAAAAGCCTCCCGAATACATATCCTGGAATCCATATTTCTTCTTAAAATCCGGGAAATACCGCTCCATCCGTTTCCCTGTATAAGTAAGACCTGCAGATGTGGAAAGCCCAGCGCCGGCACCGATCACCACCACATCGGCGCTTTTCAGCACATCCTCCAGCCGCCGGATCTTCTCCACATATGTCTCCGGCTCTCTTTTCCCCATAGTTTCCTGACCGCCTGCCTTTCTCTGTGTCAATATCTTTCTGAACATTGCATGATCCCTCCTGAAGAATTCTTTCTCCTGTGGTTTCATTGTAGTACAGAAAATGCAGGAAAAAAAGTACGCACAATTCTGTTGCTTAGTTACCTGGAAGTAACTGTTGCCGGGAGCCGTCACTCTTCCCACAGTCTCTCCATGATCCCCGGAAAATCAATCTCCAGACGCCCGTCATAAATCCTGACCGGCACCCTGTCCCGGAATGTATACATCGTAATCTCAGGAGCGTCCTCCCCCTCAAACCAGTAACACATGATCTTCTCTCTCTTCCTGTCCACGATCCAGTATTCCCGTACACCGGCGTTCATGTACTTCTGCATCTTGATTCCATAATCCCGCTTCCGGCTGGAATCCGAGACCACCTCAATGCAGAAATCCGGAGCACCGTAAATACCCTTGCGGGTAATCCTCTCACTCCTGCAGATCAGGGCGATATCCGGCTGAACCATGGTCCTGTCATCACAGTCGAGCTGCACATCCAGAGGTGCAGGCAGAACACGGCACGGACCTTTATTTTCGCGTATAAACATCTTAATCTCAAACAGGAGCTCTGTGATCAGTTCCTGATGTGTAAATGTAGGTGCCTCCATGAAAGTCAGTACACCGTCAATGAGCTCCGCCCGGACATCTTCTGGCAGCTTTCTGTAATCTTCCACCGTATATTCGCCCTGCCTCCTGGTCAGATACGGCACCGTCGCCTCTCCGATCCCTTCGGGCTGATCCCCGCTTCCCCCATCTCCGAACAATACACTTTCAAGTGCGCGGAGGGTATCATAACGCGGGGATCTCGTCTCGCCGCTTAATATCTTATTGATCGTGCCAAGCGGTACACCGGACAGCTTCGACAGCTGCTCTGTCGTAAGCCCCAGCTCTTTCTTCCGTTCATTCAGCTTTTCATATAACATAGGCCACTCTCCTTTTCCCGCTCTCATCCCGTCGTATTTGCCTGATGATCCTCTGATGTATTGTCTCTATGTTTTTATGATACATCCGTTTTTGATAAAAATCAACCGTTTTATCCGTTTTCGGGTATTTTTGAAAGCAATATGCGCCAACTTCGTATCTTCTCAGACCTGATGATACGAAGTTGGCGCTTTAAGCCTGCCCGGCGGCAGGCAATCTATCTGTTGAGTAAAGTAGTACCCTGCCGGTAAAATTATCAAGCCATTTCACTTTCTCCATGCCCCGTCACTCAGTAGATTTCTCATCAGCGCCTCCGTGATCTCATCCGAGACATTCTGCTCATCCGGCTCGCTGAAATAGGTCTCCATCATATGTGAGAGACTGTCGAAGGCCCCTGACACCATCTGCGTTTCCGGCACACTGAATGTGTATGAAGGATCCATGAGAGCGAAGCGGGGATTGCATTTCGGGTAATCGTATCCCGTCTTTACTTTCTCTTAAGTTTTTCAGTATATACCGTCAGGTTTTTTCTCCCGTCAGAAAATTTCTTAATTCTGCCCGTTTTTCTCATTACTCTATTGATTATTTGCAGCAAATCGGATATGATTAATAAATATGAGTTTTAATTACATATTTACTCAGAATAACGAGGAGGATCATTCATTATGAAAAAGAAATTATTAGCATTATTGCTTTCTGCATGTACAGTACTGTCACTTGCCGCATGCGGGAGCAACGACTCTGGTTCTGCCGGAGGATCTGACACTGCTGACGATGCAGGAGATGGAACTGTCCAGACTGTTACAGAAGGAAAGCTTACCGTAGCTACAAGCCCTGACTTCGCTCCTTATGAGTTCTACGCTATCGGCGAGGACGGAAGTCCTACACTGGCGGGATTTGACATGGCTCTTGCTCAGTACATCGCGGACTACATGGGACTGGAACTGGAAGTGATCACTGTTGATTTTGACGGTGTGCTCAGCGAGCTGCAGACCAAGTCCGTTGACCTTGGAATGGCCGGACTGTCTCCGGATGAGAAACGTATGGGAATCATGGACTTCTCCGATATTTATTATGAAGGCGGACAGTCCCTTGTCACTGTAAAGGATAACGCTGACAAATACAATTCCGTCGAGGCTGTCAACAATCCGGATGTAACGGTGGGCGCTCAGACAGGTTCCATCCAGCTGGATCTGGCAAATACAAACAGCCCGGATGCGGATATCATCTCTCTTCCGAAAGTAACTGATATTATTTCCGAGCTGCTTGCAGGTACAATGGATGCAGCTTACATTGAGACCGTTGTAGCAGAAAGCTATCAGAAGAACTATCCGGACCTTGAGATTGTTGCCGATGTTCCCTACGATGTAGCAGGTTCCGCCATCGGTGTAGTCAAAGACAACCCGGAACTCCTGAACGCAGTGAACGAAGCCATCGCAGCTGCTCTTGAGGACGGAAGCATGGATCAGTTTGTCGCAGAAGCAAATGAGCTGGCTTCCGGTCAGACCTACGAGGGACTTCTTGACGAAAACGGAAACGTTCAGTAGTATAGGAAAGTATGACAGACTGGGCTCCTTGCCGGGAGCCCAGTTTTCTGAATGAAAGGAGTAGTCATGGATCATTTTATCCAGTTAGAAAATTTTCCTAAAATAGCTCCATATGCCGAGCTGTTTTGGCAGGGGACATTAGTAACTGTCCTTCTGGCTCTCTTCACTGTTATCATCGGCTTCTGTCTCGCACTGATCCTGGCTCTGATGAGGATGTCCAATATCCGTCCGTTTCGTGCTCTTGGCCTGGACTCTGACGGTCATCCCCGTGAGCAGGGATTTCTGGCGCTGCTGAGCCGCTTTAATCCGCTGTCTTTTATTGCTACTGCCTACGTAGAGATTATCCGTTCCACCCCGGCGCTGGTACAGATCTTTATCATCTACTACGGAGTATTCAGCATCGTTGATCTTCCCAGCTTCCAGCTCTTCGGTTTCATCCGGTTTGACCGTTTCTTCCCCGGAGTCGTTGCCCTGGGAATGAACTCCGGAGCTTATCTGTGTGAGATCATCCGTTCCGGTATCCAGTCCATCGATTCCGGACAAACTGAGGCAGCACGTTCCCTCGGACTTTCCCAGGGACAGAACCTGAGGTATATCATCCTTCCCCAGGCCATCAAAAATATCCTCCCCGCGATCGCCAATGAATTCGTTGTCATCATCAAGGAATCCGCGGTCACTTACACCATCGGTGTTCAGGATATCATGTCTGCGGTCAATGCGGTCCGCGGTGCATCATTTATCATTGTTGAGCCTCTTCTGGTGGCGACAGTTATATATTTCTGTCTCTGTTTCCCCACCTCCAAGGCCATCGCATATGTAGAAAGGAGAATGAGCCGTGGCGACAAGAGATAGTATGATCCAGGTCACCGACCTGAAAAAGCATTATAAGGGCGGCGCTATCAAAGCGCTGGACGGTGTGACTGTAGATATCAACAAAGGCGATGTGATCGCCGTTATCGGTCCTTCCGGATCCGGGAAGTCTACTTTCCTCAGAAGCCTCAATCTTCTGGAGGAACCTACCGGCGGCTCTATTATTTTCAAAGGAATAGATATCACCCGGAAGAAATATAAGAACGCTGAAGGAAAGACAGTAAAGCTGAACATTGACGAACTCCGTCAGAAAATGGGAATGGTGTTCCAGCATTTCAACCTGTTTCCTCACATGACGATCCTGGACAATATGACCCTGGCGCCAATGAAGGTAAAAGGCTTGTCCAAAGAAGAAGCTGAGAAAAAGGCTCTGGATCTTCTGGACCGCGTCGGACTGAAAGATCGTGCTGACGCTTACCCGATCCAGCTCTCCGGCGGGCAGAAACAGCGTGTAGCCATCGTGCGCGCTCTGGCAATGGAGCCGGAAGTCATGCTTTTTGACGAGCCCACCTCCGCCCTTGACCCTGAGATGGTCGGTGAAGTTCTTGATGTTATGAAGGAGCTTGCAGAAGAGGGAATGACCATGGTTGTTGTAACTCACGAGATGGGATTTGCCCGGGAGGTTGGTAACCGCCTTCTCTTTATGGCAGACGGAAGACTGCTGGAGCAGGGAGATCCGAAGGAACTCTTTGACAATCCGCAGAATCCGCGTCTGCAGGATTTCTTATCTAAAGTCCTGTAATATTGAGATATCTCAGATCCCGGGAACAGCTTACAGCTTTTCCCTGGGATCTTTTATTCTATGGAAATGTCCTCCGGACTATCCAATAAGTTTATCAATAAGGAGATTTTCAAAATGACAAATGAAAAAAAGACTGCAATTAATGCCATCGAGGCAAAAAAGGACCTGATCTGTCAGGTCTCAGATCATATCTGGAGCCATCCGGAACTTTCCCTGCAGGAAGAAGATTCGGCATCCTACTACTGCCAGATCCTCGAACAGGAAGGATTTCAGGTTGAAAGAGGAATCTGCGGTATCCCTACCGCCTTTTCCGCAAGCTATGGAAACGGCAGCCCACGGATCGGTATCCTGGCTGAGTACGACGCACTGTCCGGCCTTTCCCAGGAAGCAGGAAGCCTGGTACAGAAGGAGATCGTTCCCGGCGGATGCGGGCACGGATGCGGACACAACCTGCTGGGCGCAGGAGCCTTCGGCGCTGCTCTCGGTGTGAAAGCCTATCTCGAAGAGACCGGACACGAGGGTACCGTCATCCTGTACGGCTGCCCCGGCGAGGAAGGCGGAGCCGCCAAAGCCTTCATGGCCAGAGAAGGTCTCTGGAAGTCTCTGGACGCCGCACTGACCTGGCACCCGGAAGATACAAATGAAGTACGCACCGGATCTTCTAACTCCTGTATCCAGATCCAGTACAAGTTCACCGGCATAGCATCCCACGCAGCCGGCGCGCCGGAGATGGGCCGGAGTGCTCTGGACGCAGTGGAGCTTATGAACATCGGCGTTCAGTTCCTCCGGGAGCACATGAGCGATAAAGCCCGCGTACACTATGCGATCACAGACGCCGGCGGAGTCAGCCCTAACGTAGTACAGCCAAAGGCAAGCGTACTGTACATGATCCGCTCCAACCATGTAGCAGAGGCAGTACAGCTCCAGGCACGGGTAGACCGTATCGCAGACGGAGCCGCCCTGATGACTGACACCACCCTGGAACGCAAGTTTATCGACGGACTGGCCGACACAGTAAGCTGCCATACTCTGGAAAATGTCCTGTATCAGAACTTCGAAGAACTTGGTGTTCCCAGGTACACTGCAGAAGAGCTGGAATTTGCCGACAAACTGGCTGAGACCTATGATGGAAATGATCACGTCCCCGGTTTTGGAGCCGCAAATGATCCTTCGATCCGCGAGGAGGTGATCCAGCTCCAGAAAAAGGCCGGACATGCCATGAACGATTTCCTCTGCCCCCTCTATCAGGGCGAAGCATTCTCCCCGGGATCTACGGATGTAGGCGATGTAAGCTGGCTCACCCCCACCGCTCAGATCCATGTGGCGGCATGGCCCAACGGCTGCCCAGGACACAGCTGGCAGAACGTTTCCTGCGACGGCACCTCCATCGGAAATAAAGCTGCCGTCCATGCAGCGAAGGTCATCTCAGCTTCCGCAGTTGATCTGTTCGAAGATCCGGAAATTCTGAAGAAAGCCCGGGCTGAATTTGAAAAAGCCACAGCATCCGGTTATGTATGCCCGATACCGGAAGATGCGGTTCCCACGGTACCGGATATCTGATCCTTCTACCTGCCAAGCCGTATCACATTCCACGACGCAGCATGGAGCACACTGGTCAGCTCTCCGCTGTCCAGACTGCTCCTGCTGTCTGCATTTGCCGGGGAAACCTTCTCCCTGCCCGGACCATTGACTGCCTTAAGGTCTGTATTTTCCAGGACAATGTGCTCCAGGATTCTGTATTTTCCGAAGCTTCTGACATCTGCCGTAAGTTCTACATCTTCCTCCAGATTCCGGTTGACGGCAAAGATCGTCAGTTCATCTTTCTCTTCATTATAGACTGCCGCAGACTCCACGTCTGTAACCTCATCGTGCTTTGCCGTGGCATGCTTCGTACCCGTGATCACCGGCTGAAGCGCAACGCCCCGCCCGTATCTGGACGCATGCATAAAGGGATAGAAGATGGTCTGCTTCCATGCACCGCCGGTTTTCTCTGTCATGATCGGCGCGATCACGTTCACAAGCTGCGCCAGGCATGCTATTTTCACACGGTCCGCATGTTTTATAAGGGTGATGAGCATCAGCCCCACCAGAAGAGCATCCTCAAAAGTGTAGATATCCTCCAGAAGAGGGGGCGCCTGCATCCATGGGTGATTCTCTGTAATATCCTGATCCGCCTCATTAGAATGGAACCACACATTCCACTCGTCAAAGCTCAGGTTCATGGTTTTCCTGCTTCTTTTCTTCGCCTTCACATAATCACATGTAGCAATGACCGTACGGATAAACCCATCCATATCGTCTGACTGCGCCAGGAAATCATTACTGTCATTATTTTCATTCCCGTAATATGTATGCAGGGAAATATAATCCACGTAATCATATGTATGGGACAGCGTCACCGCCTCCCAGTCCGGGAACGTCGGCATCTGCCCGTTTGAACTCCCGCAGGAGACAAGTTCGATATTCGGATCGATCAGCCTCATGGCCTTCGCCGTCTCTTCCGCCAGCCGGCCGTACTCTTCCATGGTCTTGTGTCCGATCTGCCAGGGACCGTCCATCTCATTTCCAAGACACCACACCTTGATATTATGAGGTTCCTTCACCCCATGGCTGATCCGCAGATCACTGTACTTTGTCCCGGAAGGATGATTGCAGTATTCCAGAAGGCTGCACGCCTCGGCAATCCCTCTCGTCCCCAGATTCACCGCCATCATCACATCAGCCCCCGCTTTCTTCGCCCACTTCGCAAACTCATTCAGGCCGATCTCGTTTGTCTCAGTACTCTTCCATGCAAGTTCCAGACGCTTCGGACGTTCAGATACCGGCCCGACAGAATCCTCCCAGCAGAAGTTAGAGACAAAATTCCCGCCCGGATAACGGATGATCGGAACGTTCAGCTCCTTCACAAGTCCCAGCACATCCCGCCGGAAACCATCTCCGTCCGCCGACGGATGTCCCGGCTGATAGATGCCGCCATACACCGCCCTGCCCAGATGCTCGATAAAGGATCCGTAAATCCTGTCGTCAATGGGTGCAATCTGATATTCTTTGTCCAGAATCATTTTGGCTTTTCTGCTCATAATTGCCGCCTCCTTTTTGAAAAATGTCAGATATTTCTTTTCTTCCACATTCACCAAAATCCAGCTCAGGTAAGACTAAATCATAAACAAGTAAACCTGGCGTGTTTCGTTTCAGTTCCACTAATGTATTACCGGACCTGTCATAAATCGCAGTAGGTGCCGTCTGATACGGACCGGCTGCATTGACAGACAACGTATAGCACACATTTTCAACTGCTCTGGTTCTGATATGCGCCTTGATCAAATCGTATCGTGCGATATCATCATTATCGGATATATCATAGAACAAAACAATATTCAACTACCCCGGTGCAAGCACTCAAGCACTGTGCTCGGCTCCTACGTCGCCGCTCACAGCACTTGCCTTTCGCTCTTGCTCCCGCAAGCGCGAAAGCGGGGTATGCGAATTTGTTTGTCTCTGCTTTTACATATAATCGAATAGGCTCATTTGCCCATCCAGTCCTGTATTTCGGAATAATTTCTTATACTCATTCCCTTGATTCTTTACATAATTTGCTATCACATCTTCATTCCCATGCTCACTTACCGTTGCTACATAGTATCCGGATGACCAAAAATTTCCTCCCCATAATTTTTTCTTCACTTCGGGACATCTTGCAAATATTTCTCGTGCAGTAATACTTTTTACGATCTTCACTATTTGCATTGGACTATAGCTTGGTACTGACTGGATTAGAAAATGCACATGATCTTTATCCGTTCCTATTTCCAGAAAATAAAGTTCATATCTTTTACTTATTTCTATACATATTTCTTTGATTACTTCTTCTACTTCATTGTCTACTACTA
>DXCZ01000034.1 GCA_019115765.1 Candidatus Mediterraneibacter stercoripullorum
AAAGAAAACAACAGCAGCTAAGAAACCGGCAGCAAAGAAAGCACCGGCTAAAAAGGCAGAGATGAAGACAGAAATGTATCTGCAGTTCTACGGAAAAGAATATTCTGAGAAAGAGATCCTTCAGAAAGTAAAAGAGATCTGGACAAAAGTCCTGAAGAACAAAGTTGGTGATATGAAAGACGTCAAGATCTATCTGAAACCGGAAGAGTCCAAGGCTTACTATGTAATCAACGGCGATACGACCGGAGAGGTAGAACTGTAAGAACATACAGTCAATTATTAAAAGTACATGAGCACCTTCTGTGCGCGGAGATGAATCTGCGGCGGGAGGTGTTTTTCACAATATGTCTGGCAGGCGGCGGATCTTCCAGGCATGGAGGACAATTGAGATGACCGAGAACACAAAGAATGAGAATACAGGAAAAGAACGCATTAAGAAGGAAAATATTAATCAGAATAATATACCTCATAATAATGGGACAGAAGAAAGATTCCGTCTGGAGCAGCAGATTCGTTTCATCGTAGAAGTGGACAAGGTGAAAAATATCATCCGACAGACTTATCTTGCAGATGGAAAACGGAAAGAAAATGATGCGGAGCACTCCTGGCATCTTGCTCTGATGGCTGTGCTCCTGAAGGAGCATATCAATGAAGATGTGGATCTGACGAAAGTGATGATCATGGTGCTGATCCACGATTTGGTGGAGATCGACGCAGGGGATACCTACGCCTATGATACGGAAGGAGCAAAGACAAAACAGGAACGCGAAACCAAAGCCGCGGACCGGATCTTCGGCCTGCTCCCGGCGGATCAGGGAATGTATTTCCGTGAGCTCTGGGAGGAGTTCGAGGCCTATGAGACGGCGGAGGCCAAATACGCCCACCTGCTGGATAATTTTCAGCCAATCCTTCTGAACGACGCGTCCGGAGGAAAGAGCTGGGCGGAGCACGGGGTTCACAGGGCCCAGCCGTGCAAACGGAACGAGCGGATCCCGGAGACGTCCCGGATCGTGTGGGAGAAGATGCAGGAGATATTCGACAGGCATGTGCAGGAAGGAAATCTGAAGGAGTAAAGGAGCGGATCATATGTACGAACGTGAAACGGAACAGCTGCAGAGCATTATAGATGACAGCAGCAGGATCGTATTTTTCGGAGGCGCCGGGGTATCGACGGAGAGCGGCATTCCTGATTTCCGGAGTGCGGACGGCATCTATCATCAGGCGTATAAATATTCGCCGGAGCAGGTGGTGAGCCACAGTTTCTTTATGCGGTATCCGGAGGCATTTTATGAATTCTATAAGGATAAGATGATGATACTGGATGCGAAGCCAAATCCGGCACATCTGAAACTGGCAGAACTGGAACAGGCGGGAAAACTGACAGCGGTCGTCACCCAGAATATCGACGGACTTCATCAGGCGGCAGGCAGCAGGAATGTATATGAACTTCACGGGAGTATTCACCGAAACTACTGTATGGATTGCGGAAAGTTCTACAGTGCGGAATATGTGAAGGACGCGGAAGAAATTCCCAGGTGTGAGTGCGGCGGGATGATCAAGCCGGATGTGGTGCTCTATGAGGAAGGGCTGGACAGCGCTACTATAGAGGGGGCTGTTCGGGCAATTTCCAATGCGGATACGCTGATCATCGGCGGGACATCCCTGGTGGTTTATCCGGCAGCAGGATTTATCGATTATTTCCGGGGCAAACATCTCGTAGTGATCAATAAGTCCGAGACCGGGCGGGCAGTGAGGGCGGAGCTGACCATTGCGGCGCCAATCGGTGAGATACTGGGAAGAATACAGGTACGATAAAAACATAAGAAAGAAAAAGGGAAGAGACACTTCATATAGAGAATTCGTACCTTAAAAAGTCCGAATTTTGTGGAAGTGTCTCTTCCCTGTAGATTGGAGGCTAAAGAAGCGGTATTAGTCGACAGGCTCTTTTTACAGAATAAATGTAAAGATAACATCAGCAAGCAGAATCACTGCAAGGACAGAACTGACGGTATAGATCACTCTGTCGGTATAGATGCTGCAGAGCCGCCGGAACAGGGGCTGCAGGCCGTACAGGAAGATCATGCCGCCGATGCCGAAGCGGATACTGGGATTCAGCGCGATCCGGCCTTCAAAATTAAAGGCAAAGCGGGTGTAATCCCACAGCCATTCTCCTCGGGTAAGCTCCATAATATAGCTGCCGATCAGCTCTACAATAGTAGTGATCAGGACAATACCGATAAAGACGAACAGCGGCGTGATCAGTACCTTCCCAATGTGAATGCGCTTTTTCTGAAGCCATGACAGGGAAAAGATCAGAATCAGAGCCCCGAAGCCGTAGATCACGCAGTATGGTCCGAACAGGACACCACGATTGGAAAAGCCCCATCGGTAGACGACTACTTCAAGGAAGACCTCGTAGATCCAGCCGATGATGGAGTACAGCATAAAGTAAATAAAGTACTCCGCAGCGGTTCTGACTCTGGAAACAGCCGGTTTCGACGGCAAGGATGCAGAAGATGAAGACTGACCGGATAAAGTAGATCCGGAAGTCTGTTTCGTATATTTGCGGTTCATGTATAACCCCTCCTCATTTGAATAGTATGAATACATTTCTGCGGATTAAGGGTGTGGGATGTGCTTGGTTTTCGCTGACAGTGTATGTATCAGCACTCCCATCGCCCGGAAGCTCCACATGGCAGAATCAGTCCGGATTCGGTCACAGGCAGTCCGATCTCATGAGACTCTACTCGTCCATTCCATGGCTTCAGTTCTGTAGCGATCATATAGGTCAGTACTGCCGGGGCCAGGCCGGTTGTATATGAATTTACAAGGAAGAACAGAGCGTCTTTTGACAGGATCTTTGTACACAGTTTAATGAGTGGATGAATCATGTCTTCGATCTTCCAGATCTCGCCTTTTGGTCCTCTTCCATAGGAAGGCGGATCCATGATAATGGCATCATAAGTGTTGCCTCTTCTTATTTCACGCTCTACAAATTTCACACAGTCGTCTACCAGCCAGCGGATAGGGGCATCCTTCAGTCCGGAGGAAACGGCATTTTCCTTGGCCCATCCTACCATCCCTTTGGATGCGTCCACATGGGTGACCTGAGCGCCTGCGGCTGCCGCCGCAAGGGTTGCGCCGCCTGTATAGGCGAACAGATTCAGAACTTTGACCGGACGTCCGGCATGACGGATCTTTTCCGAGAACCAGTCCCAGTTGG
Organism: Candidatus Mediterraneibacter stercoripullorum; assembly: GCA_019115765.1. Taxonomy (GTDB): domain Bacteria; phylum Bacillota; class Clostridia; order Lachnospirales; family Lachnospiraceae; genus Mediterraneibacter; species Mediterraneibacter stercoripullorum. The sequence continues at coordinate 3,224 of DXCZ01000034.1, forward strand.
TTGCCTGCTCGGGGAACAGCCCTGTATGTTTGAAGCTGAAGGGCTTCAGGTTGAAAGTCAGCTCTCCATAGTGGATCTGCCACTGCTGGGGCAGATGGAAAAATTCCCACTCCCCGCCGCCCTTCTTACTGCGGTGATAGTGCCCGTTCATGTGCTTCCACCCCGGATTCTTCCTGGGCGTATCCCAGATGACCTGAGGATCCGGACGGACAAGAATATAATCTCCCCAGCGTTCCAGCTTCTCCCCCCTGGAACAGTCAATAACCTCATAATCCTTCCATTTATCAGCAATCCACATCTGTAAATCAATCCTTTCCATTACAAAAATAAAAACCCCACCAAGTGTTCACAGTGCATCATGGTCACTAAACTCGAAAGGACCTCGTTAAGTGCCCAGATGTACGTTCACACTAGGTTCGAAAAAATCTCACCAAGTGTTCACAGTATATCACATGAACAGAAAAAGGAAAACCGTTACTTTCATATCATCAAAATTATACTTCCCCTCGTCGGATGTACATTCAGCAGCCCGCCCCAGGCGTTACTGTTCAGCCATGTCTCAGTCCCCAGCCGTAACGGAGCCGTTTTGTCACGAAGGCCCGTAGCAGAGCGCCGGGACAATACGGCTCCGTTACGGCGGCCGCTGAGACATGCCTGAACAATACCCTCCCCCAGAAAGAGGAAAATAAATGTAAGTCTGAGCCATTGATTCCTGTGCAGGATTTTGTTACCATTAATAGAAAGCGACAGGAGGTTGATCAGACATGATTACGGTAAATGCAATGGGTGATGCATGTCCCATCCCGGTTATAAAGACAAAGAAAGCGCTGCAGGAATTATCCGGCACGGGAGAAATTGAAGTTCTTGTGGACAATGAGACGGCAGTACGCAATGTAACAAAAATGGCAGAGAGCTCAGGAGCTTCTGTTGCTCAGGAGAAGCTGGGAGCAGGAAGGTACCGGGTCCTTGTGACAGTTGGTGAAGGCGGTGCTGACAAAGAAGGCATGGAAGCAGTATCCGATGACAGTCTGGAGAGCTGCGGCTGCGGAGAGCAGGCGTCGGTAAAGGGAGATACCATTGTGGTTGTTCCTTCTGACAAGATGGGAGAAGGAGATGAGGAACTGGGACATATTCTTATGAAGAGTTTCCTGTTCGCAGTGACACAGCTGGACCGGCTCCCGGCGAAGATAGTATTCTACAACGGTGGAGCGAAGCTGACTGTGGAAGGTTCTGCAGTTCTGGAAGATCTGACTAGCCTGGCGGAGCAGGGGGTGGAGATCATGACCTGCGGTACCTGTCTTGATTTCTACGGGCTGAAGGATAAGCTGGCAGTTGGTACGGTTACGAACATGTACAGTATCGTGGAGACTATGCAGCAGGCGGGGAGAGTGATCCGTCCGTAAATGAATATCGGGTCGGATTGTGGGAGTGCGCAGCACGGAACAATCCGTAGGCATCGGAGTTGGCGGCTTTCGGCCCCAACATCATATAAAGCTGATTTGAATTCCGCGCCAAGACTCGTGAGCGAGTCTTGAATTCAGCAGGCATATACAGAGGATAATGCCTGCGTCAGACGTGTACTGCCGGTGAAAGGAGGTGAGGGTCCATGTATAAAGAGATCCATCTGACACAGATGACAAAGACAGCCGGGTGAGCGGCCAAGATAGGTCCTGAGACCCTTGCCCAGGTTCTGGGCAGGCTGCCGAAATTTGAAGACGGGCGGATGCTCGTGGGACTGGAGACATCGGATGATGCCGCAGTCTACAAAGTATCGGATGACATTGCGATCATACAGACACTGGATTTCTTCACACCTGTAGTAGACGATCCTTATATGTTCGGGCAGATTGCCGCAGCCAATGCCCTCAGCGATGTATATGCTATGGGCGGGGAGCCGAAGATGGCGCTGAACATTGTATGTTTCCCCAACTGTCTGGATCCGGGGATACTGGGAGAGATACTCCGGGGCGGAGCAGACAAGGTAAAGGAAGCCGGAGCGGTACTGGCGGGAGGACATTCTGTTCAGGACGATGAGCCGAAGTATGGACTGTCTGTCACAGGCTTTGTCCATCCCGACCGGATATACAAGAACTATGGATGCCGGCCCGGCGATGTGCTGATCCTGACAAAGCAGATCGGAAGCGGGATCATCAATACCGCAGTAAAAGCACAGATGGCGTCGGAGGAGGCGTCGGAGGAAGTAATCCGGGTGATGGCTTCCCTGAACCGGAAGGCAAAGGAGGCGGCAGAGGGATTTACCGTTCACGCCTGCACGGACATTACCGGGTTTGGTCTGCTGGGACACTGCACTGAGATGGCGAAGGCCGGGAATGTGACTCTGGAAATAACTGCCGGAGATGTGGCGTATATGAAAGAAGCTCCCGCCTATGCCCGGATGGGGCTGGTCCCTGCCGGTGCGTACCGCAACCGGGAGTTTGCAGAGCTATATCTGGATCCGGGAAATGTGGAAGAGATGTACCTGGATCTGCTCAGTGATCCACAGACCTCAGGCGGGCTGCTGTTCAGCGTGCCGGAAGAGGAAGCTGACGGACTGATCAGAAGTCTGAAGCAGAAAGGACTGGAGACGGAAGTCTCGGTGATCGGCCGGGTGAAGAAAGCAGAGGACAGACTCATCCGATTAAAGTAAGATCTGATGCAGCAGGGGGAGCGCCGGAAGGACACCCCTGCTGTATTATTCAGAAAGACATTGTATAAAATGAATGAGACAAGGCCGGACAAAGGAGAGAATTGACTTGGACAGAAATGAAATTTACAGGAGGATTCCCGGCGTGGACCGCCTGATGCAGGACGGAGCAGTCCGGAAAATGACAGAAAGCTACGGATATGATCAAGTACTTGACGCTGTGCGCCAGGTGTTGGATAAGATACGGAAAAAACTGGGAGAGATCCAGTCTGATGAGGAAGCAGCACAGGAATTGGATCATCTGCCGGATCAGATAGAAGATATTCTGAAAGGATGGTCCCGATATGACCTCAGGCGGGTCATAAACGCAACGGGGATCATCCTTCACACAGGGCTTGGGAGGGCGCCTCTTGGAGAGAAGGCAGCGGCCCATGCCATGCAGATCACGTCAGGTTACTCCAATCTGGAATATGATCTGGAGAGTGGAGAGAGGGGAGACCGAAGCGCTCATTTTGAGAAGGTGATCTGCCGGATTACCGGATTCGAGGCGGCTATGGCGGTTAATAACAATGCCGCTGCTGTATTTCTTACACTTGCAGCTCTGGCAGGTGGCGGTGACGTGATCGTATCACGGGGAGAGCTGGTGGAAATCGGCGGCAAATTTCGTGTGCCGGAGATGATGGAGGTGAGCCGGGCGCGCCTGAAGGAAGTGGGCACCACGAACCGGACGCATCTATCTGACTATGAAAATGCTGTAGGAGCGGATACCAGGGCATTTCTCAAGGTACACACGAGCAATTACAGGATCGTGGGATTTACCAGTTCGGTTTCACTGGAGGAGCTGTGCGGACTGCGTGAGAAATACAATATTCCGGTTATTGAAGACCTGGGAAGCGGAGTGTTTGTCGATCTGAAGGAATATGGGCTGCCATATGAGCCTACGGTGCAGGAGGCGGCAGCAGGCGGTGCGGACGTGGTAACATTCAGCGGAGACAAGCTGCTGGGAGGACCTCAGGCAGGGATCATTGCCGGGAAAAAGGAATATATCGACCGGATCAGGCGGCATCCTCTTGCACGTGTGCTGCGCATTGACAAATTCACTGCGGCTGCACTGGAGGCGGTCCTGATGGAATATCTTGATCCGGAAACTGCTGAAGCAGATATTCCGGCTCTTCGTATGCTGACCTGCCCTCTGAGATATGTAAAGCAGGATGCAGATACTTTGGCGGGAATGATTCGTGCAGTTCTCCGCGAAGGGGAAAAGAAGGAAGAAAATCGCCTGCCGGATGCCGGAGAAGCGGACGAGACGGTTTATGAAACACTGGTTCCTATTACTGCAGGGGAATGCAGAGCGGCAGCGGGAGGCGGAGCGATGCCGGGAACAGAGATCCGCAGTTATGCTGTATATTTTGAACCGGTCCAGATTACACCTTCTGAACTGGACAGAAGAATGAGGAGACTTGAGATTCCTGTGATCGGAAGAATACAGGAGGGCCGGTATTTTCTCGATATGCGAACCGTGGATGAGAGAGAGATTCCGTATATTGCGGAGGCTTTCCGGGGCGGCAGCATCCTGAAGAAAGGATAGATTCTTATATGAAGCATATAGTCATCGGCACAGCAGGCCATATCGATCATGGAAAGACCGCTCTGATCCGGGCACTTACCGGACGGGATACGGACAGGCTCGCAGAGGAAAAACGCAGAGGGATTACCATTGACCTGGGTTTTACTTATTTTGATCTGCAGAGAGGAGAGCGGGCAGGAATCATTGATGTGCCGGGGCATGAGAGGTTCATCCGAAATATGACTGCGGGGGTGCCGGGAATGGATCTGGTCCTTCTGGTGATCGCTGCGGACGAAGGGATCATGCCCCAGACAAGGGAACATATGGATATCCTGGAGCTGCTGGGAGTAAAGCGGTATATTATCGTGCTTACCAAATGCGATCTGGCTGATGGGGAATGGATCCGGATGGTTAGAGCGGAGATTCGTACAGAGACAGCCGGAACGATTCTGGAGGATGCTCCCGTTGTCCAGGTGTCTTCTGTGACCGGAGAAGGAATAGAGGAACTTCGGGATATGATTTACGCCATGGCAGGCGAACAGACGGCAGATGAAGAACGGGCAGATGAAGAGACGGCGGCCAGGGCCGGTGATTCCGGAAAAGAAAACGCCCGGACTGAGAAAAGCAGAGGTTATCCCCGCCTTCCGGTGGACAGAGTATTTACCATAAAAGGTGCGGGAACAGTGGTGACCGGTACCATGCTGGACGGCTGTTTCTCAGAGGGGGATGAACTGATGGTATATCCCTGCGGACAGAAGTGCCGGGTAAGAGAAATACAGGTGTACAATGAACGGGTAAAGGAGTGCGCTGCCGGACAGCGCGCTGCGCTGAACCTTGCCGGGATCCGGAAGGAGGAGATCAGGCGTGGATGCGTGATCGCTCCCTCCGGCAGTATCAGGTCCGGACGGATGACTGATGTGAAGCTGTCGGTCCTGGGACATTCGAGTCGGACTGTGAAGAACCGGAGCCGGCTGCATTTTTACAGTGGTACATCGGAAATACTTTGCAGGGTAATCCTCCTGGACCGGGAGGAATTGAGGCCGGGGGAGAGCGGATATGCGCAGCTGCGGATGGAGTCAGACACGGCTCTGCGGGCCGGGGATCGCTTTGTTGTGCGGTTTTACTCTCCGGAAGAGACTATCGGCGGAGGCATCGTGCTTGACGCGGACGCCCCCAGGGAGAAGCGTTTCCGACGGGAGGCGGCAGAGCGTCTGCGCCGCCTGGAGAACCGGGATCCGGCAGAGCGCATGGAGATAAAGCTGAGGGAATATACTCAGACAATGGTGGGCATCACCTGCCTTGCAGAGGAGATGGCACTGGACCGCGCACATGCGGAGCAGTGTGCAAGAGAGCTGGCGGATGCCGGGAAAGTGGAGATCTTTCCGATAAATGGAGAATGGTATGTATGGCGCAGCTCAGATGAAAAGAGGATGCGGATACGGGTTATGAAAGAAATGTCAGATTATTTCCGGAGATATCCTTATCGTTCTGGAGTCCCTGTACAGCAGATCCGGAGTTCCGCTATGCAGGATATGAAGAAAAGTGTGGCTGACGCCTATCTGGAATATCTGATACAGAAGAATATCCTGGAGCGCAGAACGTTATCAGACAGAGAGGCGGGCCGGAGCTCGGCTGGCGATTCGGGAAAAGGAGAACTGCTGGCTCCTGCATGCTATGACCCGGCGGGGGCGGAGGCGTACCTTGAGGCGGCAGACAGACTGGAACAGATCTTTCTGGAAGCGGGCTGCGGATTCTGCAGTCTGAGAGAGACAGAGGCGCTCCTGAAGGATAAGAAGGATATGGAGGAGATGACAGGTCTTATGATTCGACGAGGGGAGATCGTAAGGCTGTCTGGGGACTATTATACAGTTCCCCGGATCGCTGACAGGATACTCAGGCAGATCAGGGAGCGGTATCATTCCGGTGATATCATTACAATTATCCAGATAAAAGATCTGTTCGGCATCTCAAGAAAGAATGCAAAGATTATATTGGACTACCTGGAGGAAAAGGGTGTTGTAAAACAGACAGGAGCACAGAGTGAGCGGCAGATGCTCTGAAAGAGCAGGTCGTCAGAACGCCGGACAGGGAATAATCACGGGAACAATAAAGCAGGGCAAATCCGAAATTGTCGAAAATCACAAATATAAAAGAAGAGAATTGACAGGGAAGGGGATAGATGATATCTTTTAAATGGTTTTTACATAGATTTAAAATAGATTTAAAATAGATTTTACATACGGAGGGAGAAAAATGCGAAGAGAGAGAAAGTCAGCCGCAGCGGCGCTTGTGATCGCTTTAATCAGCATTCTTCTTCCTTTTTATTTTGGCGAAGAAGAGGAAGTGCAGGGAGCTGTGCCGGAAGAACCGGGAGTGGTCAGGACGGCCACGGCAATAACCGGCGGGGAGCGCCTGGAAGAGAAAGACGAGACAGTTGAGCAGGATCTGAGGCCCGCCGCGCTTTCCGGCGGAGGACATGTGATTTGTCCATGCCAGGCCCGAGATGGAAAAAATGTGATCAGACAGGCTGTGCTCTTTTGTGTTCCTGCTGTGTTCTCTTCTGCCGTACTGCTCTTTAAAGGAAGCATATGCTTCCGCTGTGGAGTAATTGTATTCCCGACAGCTTGTTCTCTGCGGTATCTGCGTATCCGCCTTAAGAAGGACGGAAAAAAATGGTTGGCCGTCCTTCCTATGCAGGATTGCAGAATGCTGTGCATGGCACAGTGAATAAGTCAAAGGAGCAGAAAATATTATGGATACATCACTTTTATCATTTGCGAGAGAGAGTATGTCCAATCCCATACTCCTGATCACGGTGCTCTTTACTCTTGGCGTTATTTTCGTCAATGGGTGGACGGATGCGCCTAACGCCATCGCTACTTGCGTGACGACCAGGTGCCTCAGCCCCAGAAGAGCGATTCTGATGAGTGCCGCGTTTAACTTTCTCGGCGTATTTATCATGACCCAGATTAACAGTTCTGTCGCATCTACCATCAGTAACATGGTTGATTTCGGAAACAGTACTCATGAGGCTCTGATCGCCCTGTGTGCAGCTCTTCTGTCCATTGTAATCTACAGTGTGGCAGCATCTTTTTTCGGAATACCGACCAGTGAGAGCCACAGTCTGATCGCGGGACTGTCAGGAGCGGCTATTGCCATCCAGCACGGAACCAGCGGTATCAACGGAGCAGAATGGATCAAGGTTATCTACGGACTGGTGCTCAGCCTGATTCTTGGATTTGTGACAGGGTGGGTAGTCTGTAAACTGATCACTATTATCTGCCGTGAGATGGATCGGAGAAAGACTAATCATTTCTTCGCCGGAGCGCAGATTGTAGGCGCTGCGGCGATGAGCTTTATGCACGGAGCTCAGGACGGACAGAAATTTATCGGGGTGCTCTTCCTCGGCGTGGCATTTTCCAACGGGCAGAACTCGGTCAGCGGGATGGAGATCCCGGTATGGCTCATGCTTCTGTGCAGTGTGGTCATGGGGCTGGGCACAAGTGTTGGCGGCGAGAAGATCATCAAATCGGTGGGCATGGATATGGTAAAGCTGGAGCGCTATCAGGGATTTTCGGCTGATCTGGCGGGTGCGCTCTGCCTGTTGTTCTCCAGTCTGTTCGGTATCCCGGTGTCTACCACTCATACGAAGACAAGCGCCATCATGGGCGTCGGAGCAGTCAAGAGACTGTCGGCTATTAATTTTGGAGTGGTAAAGGACATGATGCTTACATGGATCTTTACATTCCCGGGCTGCGGACTGATCAGTTTTGTTATGGCCAATATCTTTATGTTTATTTTCGGATAATTTTCTGATAGGAGGAAAAAATAATGTCAAAGAAGCAGGATGCATTTTATTTTGATAATTTTATTGCCTGTGCGGAGCTGTCAAGCAAGGCAGCGCATCAGCTGAAGAAAGCGCTTACGGATTTTAACCCGGAGAAGATCTCTGAACAGTTTGAGGCTCTCCATGAGATCGAGAGAAAGGCGGATGAGGAAAGACATGTGCTTACAGATAAAGTGGCAAAGGCTTTCATTACGCCGATCGAGCGTGAGGATATCGTAACACTGAGCCACTATATCGACGAGGTGACGGACAAGATCGAAGAAGTCCTGATACGTATCTATGTCAATAATATTCAGGCTATGCGCCCGGAGGCTCTTGAGATGCTCGACACAGTGATCCGCTGCTGTGACGAGATGATGAACCTTATGAAAGAATTTTCGGATTTCAGACATTCCAACAAACTGCGTCCTACCATTATCAATATCAACTCCCTGGAAGAAGATGCAGACAAGATGTATATTTCTAATCTGCGGAAGCTTCACACGGAAGAGAAGGATGTGCTTCAGATCATCGCATGGCGGGAAATCTACGATTATATGGAGAAATGTGCGGATGCCTGTGAACATGTGGCAGATACCGTTGGAAGTATTGTAATGACAAACTCATGACAAAGAGTTACAATATAATACAACGAATCTGAAGAACAGCGCAAAAGAACAGGACCCGGAGGTGAGTGAGTCATGAATCTGAAACAGCTGGAAGCATTTGTGCAGGTAGCGGAGGAGAAAAGCTTTTCCAAAGCGGCAAAACAGCTGTATCTGACACAGCCTACAGTAAGTGCTCACATCGCTTCCCTTGAAAAAGAACTGGGCGAATCCCTTTTCATACGGGATACAAAAGGAGTCGGACTTTCTGAAGCCGGGAGAGAACTCTATGGTTACGCCAGACAGATGATGGCCATTGAGAGAAAGATACAGGAACATTTCGAATATCGGAAACGTGGCAGGAGTGTCCTGCATATTGCTGCTTCCACGATCCCGTCCCAGTACCTTCTGCCGCAGATCATGGCCAGATTTCGAGAAATATGGCCGGGGGAACAGCTCAAGGTGACGGAGACAGACAGCGCGGGAGTGGTGGAGGAACTGCTTTCACATCGTGCTGACATCGGTTTTACAGGGACGGTCCTGGATGAGCAGCGTTGTATCTATATCCCTTTCTATGAGGATGAACTGGTTGTGATCACGCCCGGGACAGAGCATTTCCTGAGCCGGAGAGGATCAGATGCTGAAGCCTGGATCCGGGAGGAGCCGGTGATCCTGAGAGAGGAAGGATCCGGCACCCGCAGAGAAGCAGGCAGGCTGCTTGCAGGAGCGGGGATCGCTCTGGAAGAACTGAATGTGGTGGCGAGTATACAGAATCAAGAGACGATCAAGCGCTCCGTGGGGAGTGGAATGGGCATTTCCATCCTGTCTGCCCTGGCCGCTGAGGAGGAGATCAGAAACGGACGGCTGTTGGCCTTCCCTCTTGGAAGAGAAGGCGGAAAGAGGAATATCAATCTGGTGTTTGAAAGAGATTTCCCTCTTATACCTGCGGCTGACAGGTTCGTTGAAGTCATGGAAAATATGTATCCGGGAATCCGCTCATGCTGCCGGGGAAACAGCTGTATACAGGAATGAACGGTGTAAGGAAAAAAGAAAGGAGGCTTATAGATTTTATCTATAGGCCTCCTTTTTGGCATCAGGGTTTTCAATTAGACTGACAGCGGCGGCAGAGATATACTGAAAGAAGTAGAAAGGAAGCGGGAGAGACATGATCTATATGGATAATGCGGCAACTACGCTGCGTAAGCCGGAGGCGGTAAAGCAGGCGGTGATGGAGGCCTTCGGCACGATGGGGAATGCCGGAAGGGGAGCGTCAGAACCGGCCCTTGGCGCGGCCAGGGTCATCTATGGGGCTAGAGAGAAACTGGCCCGTTTTTTTCATGCGGAAAATCCTTCCGCAATTGTATTTACTGCAAATTCCACGGAGAGTCTGAATATTGCAATCAAGGGGCTGTTCGCCAGGGGAGATCATGTGATCACCACAGTACTGGAGCATAATTCTGTCCTGCGTCCTTTGTACGAATGCAGCGAAAAAGGGGTTGAACTGACCATCCTGGGATGTGATGAGAAGGGAAATATCTCATACGAAGAGATGGAGAAAGCGGTCCGGACAGAGACGAAAGCCATTGTATGCACCCACGCCTCTAACCTGACAGGCAATATGATCGACCTGGAGCAGGCTGGAGAGATCGCAGAGAGACACGGTCTCCTTCTGGTGGTGGACGCTTCCCAGACTGCCGGAGTCTGGCCGATCAATGTGCAGGAGCTGGGAATCGACGTTCTGTGCTTTACCGGGCATAAGAGCCTGCTGGGTCCCCAGGGGACCGGCGGGATGTATGTGCGGCCGGGGGTGAAGATCCGGCCGCTGCTTACGGGAGGGAGCGGTGTGGATACATACAATCCCCATCATCCGGAGCAGATGCCTACAGCTCTGGAGGCAGGCACTCTGAACGGACACGGGATCGCCGGACTAAGCGCCGCTATATCCTATCTGGAGGAGACGGGGCTGGATGCGATCCGTCAGAAAGAGCTCCGTCTTATGAGACAGTTCTATGAAGGTGTTTCCCGCATACCCGGTGTGAAGGTGTACGGGGACTTTGATACAGACAGGAGAAGTCCCATCGTATCGCTGAATATCGGGGACTATGACTCTGCTGAAGTCAGTGATGAGCTGAATATGACCTACGGGATCGTGACCCGCCCGGGAGCTCACTGCGCGCCTCTGATGCACAGGGCGCTGGGAACAGAGGCGCAGGGGGCCGTCCGGTTCAGTTTCTCCCACTATAATACGGAAGAAGAAGTTGCATTCGCTGTAAATGCGATAAAGGAACTGAAAAAGCAGGAGGGAAATGACAATGAATTTATCTGATTCGAAGAAGAAACTTGCGCTGGCCGGCGTTGTCTGCGGACTTGTGGCGGCCTGCCTGGCGTACTTTGGCAATCCGGCCAACATGGCGTTCTGTATCGCTTGCTTCATCCGCGATACTGCAGGTGCTCTGGGACTGCATTCCACAGAGACTGTGCAGTATGCCCGCCCTGAGATCATCGGGCTGGTGCTGGGCGCGTTCATCATCTCTGCGGCGACAAAGGAGTACCGCTCCACAGCGGGATCCTCGCCTATGATCCGGTTCGTACTTGGAACGATACTGGCTATCGGATCCCTGGTATTTCTGGGATGCCCGCTGCGTATGATCATCCGGATGTCAGCAGGTGATCTGAACGCATGGGTGGCGCTGATCGGCTTTATCCTCGGTGTGGGAACCGGTGTGATTGCCCTGAAAAAGGGATTCAGCCTGGGCAGAGCCCATCTGACCAACCGGATGAGCGGCGGCGTTCTCCCGGCACTCATGCTTGGAATCCTGATCCTTGCACTTGCAACAATGCTCCTGAAGAGCAGTGAGAGTGGTCCGGGAAGCATGCATGCTCCGATCCTCATGTCACTGATCGGCGGCCTGGTCTTCGGCGCGTTTGCCCAGAAGGCAAGGATGTGCTTCGCGGGAAGCATCCGGGATGTGATGCTGATGAGGAACTTCGATCTGCTGACTATCATAGGAGGATTCTTCGGGGTCATGCTGATCTTCAACATTGCCACAGGCAGATTTACACTGGCATTTGATACCCCGGGGATCATCGCGCACTCCGATCATCTGTGGAACATCCTGGGCATGTATGCAGTAGGATTCGCAGCGGTCCTGGCAGGCGGATGCCCGCTGCGCCAGCTGATCCTGGCAGGACAGGGATCCTCTGATTCCGCTGTGACTGTCCTTGGAATGTTTATCGGAGCTGCCATGGCCCATAACTTCGGTCTGGCAGGAAGCGCTACAGCGCTGAACGCTGAGACGCAGGAAGTGGCGGCAGGATCCGTGCCATTTAACGGGAAAGTGGCAGTGATCATCTGTATTGCTGTCTGCTTCGTCATCGGATTTCTGAACAAGAGAAGCGAAGGGAAATAGCAGGGAGAAAGGAAAGGTGACTGATATGAAAGAAGTTGACGCAAGAGGGCTGTCCTGCCCGGAGCCGTTGATGCTTACCGCAGAGGCATTGAAGAATGAGAAGGGGCCGGTCCGTGTCCTTGTGACCGAACCCCATCAGAGAATGAATGTAGAGAAGCTTGCAAAGGATCGGGGAAGAAAGGCTACATCCACGGAGACGGAAGACGGATTCGCGGTAGTCATAGAGTAAAAGAATATGAGAAAGAAAGAATTAAAGCTTGTTGTAACATTTCATACCACGGCAGACGCCATGGCTATGGAAAAAGCCTGCCAGGAACAGCATGTTCCCGGCAGGCTGATCCCGGTGCCCCGTGCCATTTCCGCGGGATGCGGCCTCGCCTGGTGCGCGCCCCTGGAGGAGAGAGGGCATCTGCTGGGAGTCATGAAGGCCGGGGGCATAGAGCAGGAGGCACTGCACGAGTGTATGGTATGAACCGGAAGGAACGGAGATAAATATGTGATATATAAAGGAACCATCCGGCCTGAGGATACTTTGGGTATATAGTATTCTCAGACTGGATGGTTCTTTATGTGCTGAAGGTATACCTGAGGGTTCTCCTGCTTATCTATGGAAGAAGAAATGCGTACATGACTACGAAGTGGCATGCGCTTCCTCCCATCACAAACAGATGGAAGATCTCGTGGCTTCCGAAGTTCTTATGCTTGTTGTTGAAGATCGGAAGCTTCAGTGCGTAGATGACTCCGCCTACGGTATAGATAATACCGCCTGCCAGAAGCCATCCGAAAGCCGCCGGAGACATATTGTTTAAAATCTGTGTGAACGCCAGTACACATGTCCAGCCCATGCCGATGTAGAGCACTGATGAGACCCACTTGGGGCAGTATACCCAGAAGGCCTTGATCAGGATCCCAATGATGGCAATGGCCCATACGATGGAGAGCAGGATAATGCCGGTCCTTCCCTTGAGAACGATGAGGCAGACCGGAGTGTAGCTGCCTGCAATCAGTACGGAGATCATCATGTGATCGATCTTTTTCAGGATCGTGTTGACCTTCGGTGAGATATCAAAGGTATGGTATGTCGTGCTGGCTGCGTATAACAGGATCAGGCTGGCTGCATATATGGCCAGCGAGATGATATATATCCGGCTTGGTTCGTGAGCGGCCTTGATCAGCAGAGGAACTGCTGCAAAGATGGCCATCAGCATGCCGATAAAATGTGTGATTGCGCTTCCTGGTTCTTTAATATGTCTTTTGTTGTCCATAATATGCACCTCCCAGATGACAAAACAACAAGCGGTTTTTAAAACTACATCAAGTATATGCATATACTACAATATATATTCTGAAAAATCAACCTGATTTTTATACAAAATTAATGGCGGTCTTATAATATTTTCGGTGATTTTTCTGTGTGATCATTGAAGCACAAACAGTTTTATTTACATAATGTTCTGTGATAAAATAAGGACTCAGAAAGGTGAGAAAAGTATGCTTGCAGCTGCCGTTGTGGAACATTTGCTGAAGAACGATGTCCGGGAGGGCGAACTTGATCTGTTTGAAACAGATCAGAATATCATTCCGCTTTTCTAATATATATGCTCTTTTTATGGCTATGTCATGTCATTTGCTGAAAAAGGAGGGGCAGTTTGTATTTATTACTCCGCGCAGCTGGACGTCAGGGCTATATCAGATGTGGGATGACTCCCGCCTCTATAGGCGGTGAGTGACAAATCAGTATCAGTGGCGGGTGTCAATCCCCCATCTGATATACGCTCCGCGAGGCTGCGCAGGGATTCGGAGATGTATTATGT
>DXCZ01000035.1 GCA_019115765.1 Candidatus Mediterraneibacter stercoripullorum
CTTCAAAAGTTGCAATAGTGATGGTATTATTATTTTGAAACTTCAACATAATGATGCCCCCTTTCTTATTTATATTCCCTATAAATAGAATAGCACATTTTGTTGGAGTTTCTTATTTTAACTAGCACAACAGGTTAAGTTAAGATGAGGATAAATTTCTCATTTTAACTTGCGCTAAATCTTGACACAGAACCAATCCCTCATTTGGCGGTGCCATGTATTCTTGCCCTCACTGCGGTAATTTCAAGTTTATTCCTTTCCACTATAACCGTCACGAAGATGAACAGTATGTGGAAGAAACTTTGTCTGTTATGGATTTTATAAAACGTCTTATCCGCCACATTCCGGAAAACATTTTAAAATAATCCGCTATAGCGGTCTGTATGCAAGACACCGTAAGATTGATTCAAAACTGCACCGTGTCATTTCAAAAAAGAAGCACAGGATATACCGCAGTTTCGCTCAACGGAGAACTTCTATTTTCCTCTCCGTCGGATATGCCCCCTGCATTGTTCCGAGTGTAATCATAAAATGGAGTTCCTGGAACTCTATTACAACTACAAGCGCGTACCTCTCGAAGAAATGTACGAGAAAGTAATGTCCAAATCTCGTGGAAAGCATTCCTCCGCATAGTACTGTTGTGATATAGTCCTCTCAAAGGAGGCAGTTTACCATGAAACCAGATATCGAGGAACTGCGCAAAAAATGCATAGAAAATCCACCCGAAGGAATGACATCCGAGGATATCCGCCATATGAGCGAGGATGACCTTCTGGATATGGATTATTTTCTGATTAAAGACGATCCTTTTGACGATTTGTTTGGAGAAGAAGGTTTTTATATCTTCTAAATCTAACCATCGTTCTATTGTCATGTCCATTTCCCTGTTGATTTAACATATATTCGATTAGCGGGCTTTCCCCCTTATCCAAAATCGGAATTTCCTATAAAGCAAAAAGGAAGCCGAGCGCCCTGTTTTCAAGGGTTCTCGGCTTTTACCATCTTATTTCATCACAATATTAATAATCTTCTTCGGCACATAGATCTCTTTGATCACATTCCCTGTCAGCTTATCCGCGATTGCTTCTTTTCCAGCCGCAATAGCGTCCTCTTTGGATGCCTCAGCGGAAATACTGATGACAGCTCTTGTCTTTCCGTTGATCTGTACCGGAATCTGGATCTCGTCCTCTTTCATCTCGTTCTCATCATAGGTCGGCCATCCTGCTTTGAAGACAGTCTCTGTATGGCCAAGCTGCTCCCACATCTCCTCTGCGAAATGCGGTGCGAAGGGTGAGATCAGGACTGCGATTGTCTCAAGTGTCTCTTTATCGATTCCTCCTGTCTTCTTGGCAAGCTCGATGAGCTTGTTGTTATACTCCATGAATCCGGAGATAACGGTATTCAGGCTGAAGCTCTCCAGACGAGTCGTGATGTCGTATACCATCTTGTGGCGGAGACGGATCATCTCTTTCGTCGGCTGGATATCCTGATCCTTGCTGTCCATAAGCAGGTTCCAGAGACGTTTCAGGAAACGGTTGACGCCGTCGATTCCTCTGTCATCCCACTCAGCATCCAGCTCCGGCGGACCTACGAAAAGTTCATACATTCTCAGGGAATCGCATCCGTAGTCACGGACCAGGTCATCCGGGGAGACTACATTCCCTTTGGATTTACTCATCTTGATTCCGTTCTTTCCGGTGATCATACCCTGGTTGAACAGTTTATGGAACGGCTCATCGAAGTCGATCACACCGATATCATACAGGAACTTTGTATAGAATCTGGAGTACAGCAGATGAAGCACTGCATGTTCCACTCCGCCGATATACATATCTACCGGCAGATATTCGTCCGCTTTCTCTCTGGAAACCAGTTCTTTGTCATTGTGATTATCTACATAGCGCAGGAAATACCAGGAGGAACCTGCCCACTGAGGCATGGTGTTTGTCTCTCTCTTAGCCGGTTTTCCGCACTTCGGACACTTGCAGTTCACCCATTCGTCGATAGCTGCCAGCGGTGACTCGCCGGTTCCTGTAGGCTCGTAGGATTCTACATCCGGCAGGCGCAGCGGGAGCTCTTCCTCCGGCACGGGTACACATCCGCAGTCCGGGCAGTGTACGATCGGGATCGGCTCTCCCCAGTAACGCTGACGGGAGAATACCCAGTCACGCAGCTTGTAGTTGACGGTAGCGCGGCCGATTCCCTTTTCTTCTATAATATGAGGAGCTTCCTTTTTCAGCACTGCGGATTCCATGCCGTTCCACTCGCCGGAATTGATCATGGTTCCTGAAGCGTCTGTGTAAGCTTCTGTCATATTCTCGATCTCTTTGCCGTCTTTTGCGATGACCTGTATGATCGGGATATTGAACTTTGTAGCGAACTCGAAGTCACGATCATCATGAGCAGGCACGCACATGATAGCTCCTGTACCATAATCTGCCAGTACATAGTCAGACAGCCAGATCGGTACCTTCGCGCCGTTCAGAGGATTGATCGCATAGCTTCCTGTGAACACACCGGTCTTCTCTTTATCCTGCATACGGTCTACGTTAGACTTCATGGAAGAATCGTAGATGTATTTCTCGACTGCATCCCTTGTCTCATCTGTTGCAAGAGATTTTGCCAGCTCATGTTCCGGAGCAAGGACCATGAATGTCGCGCCATAAAGGGTATCCGGTCTTGTTGTATAGACTGTGATCTTCTCTTCTCTGCCGTCTACCGGGAAATCAACCTCGGCGCCGTATGATTTTCCGATCCAGTCCGTCTGCATTTTCTTAACCTTCTCCGGCCAGTCAAGCTTGTCAAGGTCATTTAACAGGCGGTCAGCGTATTTTGTGATCCGCAGCATCCACTGACGGAGATTCTTCTTCGTCACCTCAGCTCCGCAGCGCTCGCATTTTCCGTTTACAACCTCTTCGTTTGCAAGACCGGTCTTACAGGACGGGCACCAGTTGATGGGGAACTCCTTCTCATATGCAAGGCCTGCCTTGAACATTTTCACGAAGATCCACTGTGTCCATTTGTAGAAATCCGGATCTGTCGTATTTACTTCCATATCCCAGTCATAGAGTGCCGCGATATCGTTAATCTGTTTCTTGATGTTTGCCACGTTCTCAGCTGTTGATTTTGCCGGGTGAACGCCCATCTTGATGGCATAGTTCTCTGCCGGCAGACCGAACGCATCCCATCCCATGGGGTGGATGATATAGTAGCCCTGCTGCAGTTTGTAACGGCTCCATACATCGGAAATAACATAGCCTCTCCAGTGACCTACATGAAGACCGTTTCCTGACGGATACGGGAACATATCCAGACAGTAGTATTTCGGTTTCTTCTTTCCGTTGTCATCCACCTTGGGATTTACCGGATTCTCTTCCCATTTCTCGCGCCATTTCTTCTCAATGGCTCTGTGATTGTAAACAATCTTTGTACCCATGATACTCATTTCCTCACTTTCCATTATCTCATCTGCATCAGAAAAGGATAGCAGTCAGCTTCCCGCAGATCAGACCTGCGGCACGCATGTCTCCTGTTGTAGTCCGATGCATAAAGAAAGCCTTTTCTTCTCAACTCAAGAGACGAAAAGGCTTAATTCCGTGGTACCACTCTCATTCATCTGTCAAATCTGATCAGCGCCGGTAATACATATCCGGCTCTTACTCCTTTGACAGATGCACTCATTGATTCTGTAACGGGAACTCCCGCCTTCGCTTACAAGGACCGATATGCAACATTAACATTACCAATGCTCTTCAGCGAAAGGACTCCGAGGCCAGTTCAAAGCCTGTGCTGCTGCCTTGCACCACCCGGCAGCTCTCTGAAAGCAGCTTGTACCGCGCGGACAGGATCCGGCGGACGTCAACTCCTACTATTCCTCTTCATTGTCTTTGTAATATACTCAATTATTATATGAAGGATGTTAAAATAAGTCAAGGACAAATTTTCATTATATCCCTCTTTTTATCCTGGATTCCCAGAGCACTACATCACCGGATTCCAGACTCTTTTTCACATCAATGATCCTCTGATTCGAAGATCCCCGGAATACAAGCGTGATATCCTTCAGGCTTTCCACGAATCTCCCGTCTACCAGCACATCAATCATAGACAGCATCTCATCCGTGTATCCGCATCTCGCCCTGCTCTCAGAGAGCAGCTGACTGTCATACAGATATCCGCTGTAGCACCAGATATTTTTTCCCGGATACCTCTCCTTTACCTTCCGCAGGAATGGCACGAGAGCTTTCTGGTTCTCCGGTTCAAAGGGCTCTCCCCCCAGGAGGGACAGACCGTTGATATAGGAAGGTTCCAGAGCATCCAGCAGCTCTTTTTCTGTCTCTTCCGTAAACTCTTTTCCATAATGGAAGTCCCAGGTAGCTTCATTAAAGCACCCCGGGCAGTGGTGGGTGCATCCGGAGACAAAGAGTGATACTCTCACTCCCTCCCCATTTGCGATATCACACTTTTTAATCTCCCCGTAATACATATTTCTTCCTCCTGCAGGGTACAAAACTGCCTCCGCCGTAATGGCGGAAGCAGTCAGCTTACATAATATGAACTATCATGATACTTGTCTCTTTACAGATGCAGTACTCTCTCTTTGATCTCCTGAGTACGGCCCTGGTTCCAGAACTGAGTTCCGATGTAGCCGCATGTCCTTCTTGCCACATTCAGGGTGTTTTCATCCCGGTTTCCGCAGTGCGGGCACTCCCAGACGAGCTTTCCGTCCTCTGTGGTCACGATCTGGATCTCTCCGTCATAACCGCATGCCTGGCAGTAATCACTCTTTGTGTTCAGCTCCGCATACATGATATTGTCATAAATATAGCGGATCACCTGAAGAACTGCCGGGATGTTGTCCTTCATATCCGGTACTTCCACATAGCTGATGGCGCCTCCGGTAGACAGCGCCTGGAACTGGGACTCGAATTTCAGCTTGGAGAAAGCGTCGATCTCTTCTCCTACAAACACGTGATAGCTGTTTGTTATATAGCTCTTGTCTGTAATCCCCGGAACGATACCGAAGCGCTTCTGGAGACACTTTGCGAACTTATATGTAGTACTTTCAATAGGTGAACCGTAAATGCTGAATCCGATATCGGTCTCCTCTTTCCACTTATCACATGCGTCATTCATGTGCTGCATGACCTGAAGTGCAAATGGCGTTGCCTCCGGATCTGTATGGGATTTCCCGGTCATGTATTTCACACATTCATACAGGCCTGCATAGCCCAGAGAAATGGTGGAATATCCGCCGTACAGCAGCTTATCAATGACCTCGCCCTTCTTCAGGCGGGCCAGAGCACCATACTGCCACAGGATTGGCGCTGCATCGGAAAGGGTGCCCTTCAGTCTGTTGTGTCTGCACATAAGAGCACGGTAGCACAGATCCAGTCTCTCGTCAAAGATCTTCCAGAACTTATCCATATCCCCGCCGGAGGAAAGTGCTACATCCACCAGATTGATGGTCACAACACCCTGGTTAAATCTGCCGTAGAACTTGTAGTTTCCGTTCTCGTCTTTCCAGGGGCTCAGTGCGCTTCTGCATCCCATTACCGGGAAACAGTTTCCTTCTTTCAGCTCTTTCATCTTCTTCTCGGAAATGTAATCCGGAACCAGGCGCTTTGCAGTACATTTTGCTGCCAGTTCTGTCAGATAATAGTAGGGCTGTCCTTCCTCGATATTATCCTCCTCAAGCACATAGATCAGCTTCGGGAATGCAGGAGTGACCCATACACCGGCTTCGTTCTTCACGCCTTTGATGCGCTGCTTCAGTGTCTCCTCGATGATCATGGCAAGATCTCTCTTCTCCGCCTCTGACTTCGCCTCATTGAGGTACATGAACACGGTCAGGAAGGGAGCCTGTCCGTTGGTGGTCATCAGGGTGATCACCTGATACTCTATGGTCTGCACACCCTTGGTGATCTCCTTTTTCAGACGTCTCTCAACGATCTCATTGAGCACGTGCTCCGGATACTCTGTTCCGACCAGTTCCATCTCAGACATGACCTCCGCACGGATCTTGTCTCTGGACACCTGGACGAAGGGAGCCAGATGGGTAAGGGAAATGCTCTGTCCGCCGTACTGATTGCTGGCCACCTGTGCGATGATCTGAGTTGCAATGTTGCAGGCCGTTGAGAAGCTGTGGGGCTTCTCGATCATAGTGCCGCTGATCACAGTGCCGTTCTGAAGCATGTCCTCCAGGTTGACCAGATCGCAGTTGTGCATATGCTGGGCAAAATAATCGGAGTCATGGAAATGAATGATTCCCTCCTTATCAGCCTCTACGATATCCTCCGGAAGGAGCATCCTCTGTGTCAGATCTTTGCTGACCTCCCCTGCCATATAGTCTCTCTGCACACTGTTGACTGCCGGGTTCTTGTTGGAATTTTCCTGCTTTACATCCTCATTGTTGCATTCAATGAGGGACAGGATCCGGTTGTCCGTCGTGTTCGCCTTTCTCACAAGTGAACGCTTATAACGGTATCTCACATACCGTCTGGCCAGGTCAAATGCACCTGTCGCCATGATCTGATTCTCCACCATATCTTGTATCTCCTCCACAGATACGGCGCGATTCAATTTATTACATTTGAACTCAACATATTCTGCAATGTCCTCGATCTGGGAGTCCGTCAGACTCCTGGCTTCAGTAGAAGTATCGGCCTTTGTCACAGCCCTTACGATCTTTCTGATATCAAAACCTTCTTCCGAACCATTTCTCTTGATAATCTTCATTCTGCCATTCTCCTCAATCCGTCTTTTTGGTACATCGTCTATTCTAATACAAAATATAGTGCTTGGCAATCCCCAAAACACATGATAGTGTATTTTCAGAACAATATATATGTTGTCAGAGAATTTCATGTTTCTCCGTCTATTTGCAGATTCCGAACATAAAAAGCAGACGGCTCCGAAAATATTCAGTCACTTCGGATCCGTCCGCAATAATTATCCGTATAACAGGAGAACCTTTCTCCTTAAGGCAGAATTGTCTCAATTCTGAACCTTCTTTCCGGGGCATCCCGGGGAACAGGGCCAATCTATCCGAGGGCCACATCCAATATCATCATCAGCGTAAAGCCGAGAGCTACACCGATGGTCCCGATATTGGAGTGTTCTCCCTCCTGAGCCTCGGGGATCAGTTCCTCCACCACCACATAGATCATAGCCCCCGCCGCAAAGGAAAGAAGATACGGCAGCAGCGGCACTACAAGACCTGTCAGCAGTATGGTCAGCAGCGCGGCCGCCGGCTCAACAATCCCAGAGAGCGCGCCGTATACAAAGGCTCTCGGCTTGGAGAGGCCCTGGCTTCTCAGGGGCATGGAGATAATAGCCCCTTCCGGAAAGTTCTGTATGGCGATTCCAACGGAAAGAGCAAATGCTCCTGCCAGGGTCAGTGTTGTATTTCCTGTCATCGCACCGGCAAAGCTGACGCCCACCGCCATACCTTCCGATATATTGTGGATAGTCACTGCAAGGACAAGCATGGTTGTTTTTTTTAAATGTGCAGGAACCCCTTCCGGCTTCTCCTCTGTGAAATGCAGATGAGGAGTCAGCGTATCAAGAACAAGCAGGAAGCCCATTCCCAGCAGAAATCCTGCCGCTGCCGGTATCCAGGCCGTCCCGCCCTTCTGTTCCGCCATATCAATGGCCGGGATCAGAAGAGACCACACAGACGCCGCGATCATAACACCCGATGCAAACCCGAGCAGCAGCTTCTGCAGATGATCGTTCATTTGTTTCTTCATAAAAAATACCATCGCGGCACCAAACGCGGTGCCTGCAAATGGTATTAAAATTCCGATGATCGTATTTGTATTCATGTTCAATTCTCCCTCTGACGCTTATATATTTATGTAGTTTTGCTCCGATACTACTATCATATGCAATCAGGAGGGTTTTTGTCAACGTATTCTCATATGTGTCCTGTTCCTGTATTCAGGACAGAATCTGTTTGGCACATCACGCCTTTGCGGCCAGGTCCTTTCCCGCGGCACGACACTCCTCCAGAGCCTCATCATCGGGAGCGTCATTCGCGATGATCCCGTCCTCTCTTACAAGGACAGCACCAGCGTTCTTCATGCGGTCCGCCCAGTCACGCATCCACTCTCCGTCTCCCCATCCGTAGGATCCGAATAACAGAATTGTCTTACCGGACACGAGAGGTTCCAGGGTTTCTACGAAGGGTTCCATCTCTGTCTCCTCCAGCTGCTCCGCACCCATGGAAGGGCAGCCAAGTGCGAAAGCATTCTCCGATGCAAGAGCAGCTGCATCAGCGTCAGCCACTTCCATAAGGACTGCCTCGGTCCCTGTCTCCCGGATTCCTTCAGCAACAGCCTCTGCCATAGCCTGCGTATTTCCTGTTCCACTCCAATATACTACCGATACACTCATGTTTATCTCCCTCCTGTTAATTTGTTGATTTCTACAGAGCAATTTCCCGGATGCTCTTGCCGGTCAGAAACTCATTCACCGCGCAGATTTTCGCACGGTCAAACTCCTTGAAAATGATGCCCGCCCGCTCCGGATCGCTGTATACCTTCCAGTAGCCGGTCATCAGGAACTTCCTCCCCTGATTCTCGATAAAGCCTCTCACATCCTCTGCAGGGTAGCCGAGGAAAGCTCCGATCTCATGAGGGAATCCCATGTCTCTCTCTGCGAAATCTCTGGCGCGTCCAGAGAGCCGGGCCAGCATTTCAGAGAGCTCCATCTTATCCGTATAGCCATATTCCCGGATCAGGCGCCGTACCGCCCGGCTCTTCAGATGGGTGCTCAGTCCCGCCTCCCGGTAAAAGAGGATCAGGCATCTTCCCCCGGATCGGGAAAGGATATACCAGGAAATGTCCATCCCCCGGAACATTTCTTCCAGCCCCTGGCACAGCTCCTCATCCACCATGATCATACAGGACACTTTCAGCCCCTTCAGAAACGGCGCACATTGCAGCACCACCTGAAATGTAAGACGGATATTCCGGTTTTTGTTTTTTAAAAAATAGTTCAACACTTCCGCTGGCATTCTGTCCCTCCTTGATTTTGAGAATCATTTTCAATTGAATACATGTTACCATAAACTGTTAATAAGTTCAATATATATTTTGAGAACATTTCTCATTTATATTTTCTTTATGATTTTATGACATTTTTATACTTTTATAGTTGTTCCCCACTTTGCTTTAGTGTATAATGTACATAAGACATTTGAGAGGTGAAAAGTCTCAAACAATACTTACATAAAGGAGAGATTCGCCATGGTAAATTTAATTACAGGCCCCAGAGGCAGCGGAAAGACACAGCAAATGATCGATCTTGCAAATGAGAAGGTGAAAACTTCCAGCGGAAACGTAGTATTAATCAAAAAGAGCCACAAGGATACATACACGGTAGATTTCAACATCCGTGCGATCCGCATGGCTGATTATCCCGACATCCTTACACTTGAAGAATTCGTAGGATTTCTTTACGGCATGGTAGCCGGCAATCACGATATCGAAGCTATTTTTATCGACAGCGTTCTGAAACAGGCTAATATCACTCTTGAGAGTCTGCCAGTATTCCTTCAGAAACTGAATAAGATTTCCAGTGAAAATAAGATTGACTTCTATCTCAGCATCAGCGCTGACAAGAAAGACATCCCGGATATAGATTCAGCAGATTATAATGTGATCAGTTAACAGACAGCAGTTACGATTAAAAACACTGAAATTATTACAGGGGCTTTGCCTGACGGCAAAGCCCCTGTTTCTGTTCTGCACCTGTTACTGTCCGCACCATACTTAAGAGCGGGCTCATACAGCGCGGCAGTCAGGCGCGAACAGTAATCTGTATTATTATCTCTCTGAATTTATTTACTTATAGAAAGAACTGTGTTGGTCTCCTCCCCTTCTTTATACTCTATGGTCACAGTATCTCCAACATTATACCGGATTACATCGATATATTCCACAATGGGCACATCAAATATGGCATCCGAGCCTTCCAGCATGATATAGTAGTGCGTATTCCCGTCGATAACTCCCTGTGCAATTCTGGAAATCGCTGCCGTCATCGTCTGCACTTCCCGTGTATCTTCTTCCACTTCCTTGATGCCGTTCTCATACATCAGATTCGTATAGACCTGCTCGCATTCGCTCACCGTATCTCCAGTGGCAACTATCTGGTACTTCTGGACATTTACCATGGCATACATCTTCACAAGCCCGGCATCATCCTTCAGAGCGATGAAGTAAGTAGGCTCTCCGGAAATATTCAAAAGCAGCGGGAATGTGGCCGTATAGTGCAGGTTCTGAACCTGCCCTTCTGCTGAGGACATGGCGGACGCCTCGGTGGCTCCCTCCACCTCATAAAACCTGGTCTCCATAGTCCTCTGATTCATAAGAACAAATCCCACGTTGGACTGGTCTCCGCTGACTGACGTCACGCCTGTGTATACCCACACATCGTCGTCGATAGCAAGATAGTTGTACCCCTCTGTTGTCTCCAGGCAGTCTCGCTGTCCCAGCACACTGTTCAGGAATCCATGCTTCAGAGTACCGTGATAATCATAGAGCTGGATCAGCATATCTGCTGAATATGCCCGGTCAATCCACTGAGGCACATCCTCAATGGCATAATCCGTTGTCTCTCCGGTGATCGCATTGCAAAGCACTACTCTGCCGATGGTCACGCCGCCAAACAGTCCTATATTGAACTTCTTTACCGGGCAGATCCAGTAGGGCACTCCCTCATCATCCACCTCAAAGCTCAGATCGTTAAAGATATAGGTGGGGTAGCGGAAACGCAGATGCCGGTAAATGTTCCGGTTGAAGTGATCACTGGTAGTATATTTCATCCCTTCATCCAGCTTCACAAGCTCTGTGTCCTGTGTCGCCATATCAATCTTGATATAGGCGGGTATACCTTCACCCTGATTGGTAAACCATTTGATCAGGCTGGCATATCTGAGAGGCGATACTCTTACCGGCCGATCCTGGTAATTGATCTGTGAGTACAGTTCATCCACTTCAAACTGGGAAACCATATCCACCATGCTGCCCATCTCCCTGTTGCCAAGAAGGGTAGCCGAATCCCGGTCCAGTAGCGGTATCTGATCGTAAGACAGTTCTTCGATGTCTGTTGCAAACTCGCCGGTTTCCACTGTAAGCAGCTGCTGATACTTCTTCGCATTGATGATCGGAGAAGACAGCAATGTACCGATCAGATATACGACTACTACAGCTGCAAACAGCCCCAGGATCACTTTCAGTCCTCTGGACTCTTTCAGTTCCTGCTGATTCAGCCCCTTCTTACCTATAAATATACCTGCCGCCAGCAGAAGAAGGATGCCCAGAAATATCCAGAACTCTGTGGAATGGATATTGACCGCAGGCAGAGCTGCATAGTAGTAGATCCCCAGAACAAGAAGGGCAAGGATCACAAGAATCACTTTCGTTTTGACTTTTCTCATTTTCTTTCCTTTCTGATCGGGCAGGGGAAGATACCTTCCCCTGCCCGATCACCGTGATACCTCAATCATCTCGGGGCATTGCAGCTCGATGGCTGCCGCTCCGCTACGATCGGCACCAGGTGAACGTCCACCGGACGTTCAGCGCCGATACCCAGATATCAGAATTTTCTTCTCCACAGGTCTGGCGACAGCATCAGAAGGTAAGGAATGATCTCCAGCCTTCCGACCAGCATATCAAAGCTGAACACAAGCTTTGACAGTGTCGAGAACATGTGGAAGTTTTCCACGGGCCCGACTTTAGAGATTCCAGGGCCCACGTTATTTATTGTTGTCAGAACACCGCTGAATGATGTAGCGAAATCAAAATTATCAATAGAAACGATCAGTACCGACGCCGCCAGTATGAAAACATATGCAGCGAAGTATACGTTTATTCCTCTAAGAGTATCCTGGCTGACCCTTTTTCCATTCAGCTTGATCACTGTAACCGCGTTGGGATGAAGGATCTTCTTCAATTCCTGTCCGATAGACTTCAGCAGGACCACAAAACGACATACCTTGATACCGCCTCCCGTAGATCCGGCGCAGGCACCAATGAACATGATAGCCAGCAGCACCGTCTTGGACAGTTCCGGCCATAATTCATAATCCGCCGTGTAAAATCCGGTCGTCGTAATGATAGAAGCTACCTGGAAGGAAGCATAACGGAATGCATGAAGCACATTTCCGTATATGTTCAGGATATTGATAGTGATGATTGCAATCGCAGCCGCAATCACTCCAAGATAAGCTCTCAGTTCCTCGTTCTTGAGCACATTCTTCCAGTCCTTCATAAGCAGAAGGAAATACAGGTTGAAGTTGACTCCGAACAGAATCATGAATACAGTGATCACACCGTCGATATAGGCGCTGTCATAGAAGCTCACACTGGCATTCCTGTTGGAAAATCCTCCGGTTCCGGCTGTACTGAAGGAGTGCACCAGAGCGTCATACAGATTCATCCCGCCGAACATCAGAAGGACAACTTCAACTGCCGTCAGTGCAAAATACATTCCGTATAGGATCGTTGCGGTATTTCTTGCCTTTGGTACCAGCTTATCCGCCTCAGGACCGGGCATCTCCGCCCGCATCAGAGGCATTGCCCCCATATCGTCAAGAGATGTGATCATCATGACAAACACAAGAACTCCCATACCGCCGATCCAGTGTGTCAGACACCGCCAGAAGTTCACGCCCATGGGCAGAGCCTCAATATCTGTCAGTATAGTGGATCCCGTAGTAGTAAATCCGGACACTGTCTCAAAGAATGCATCGATGTACGCCGGAATGCTTCCGGTCAGGGTAAAAGGAAGAGCTCCGAACAGTGACCAGAGAATCCAGGCAAGACCAACGATAACGAAGCCTTCCTTTCCATAGATCCTGCTGTTTTTCGGCTTCTTCCGCCCGAAGATCAGGAAGATCACGCCCAGGACCGCTGCTACACCGACAAACGCCAGTCCTTCCCGTTCCCTGTATATAAGTGAGACAAGCGCTGGAATCAGAAGAACAGCCCCCTCTACCCCCAGCATTTTGCCCAATATATAGATTATCATTTTCTTATTCATTTTTCCGCACCTACACCAGTATATCCTTTAAATCTTCAATATGCTTATCCATCGTGACCAAGATCACGCTGTCCCCCACTTCGATGCAGTCATCGCCTCCGGGGATGATGATCTCCCTCTTTCTTGCGATACATGCGATCAGGTTATTTGATTTCAGCGAGAGTTCTTTCAGCGGGATTCCTGTATATGGTGTCTCGGAGCGGATAATGAACTCCAGTGCCTCCACCTGTTCATCAACCAGCTGGTACATAGTCTCAACATTGGCGCTTCCCTGAGAATTCTTTCTCGCGCGGACATAGCTGAGGATGGCGTCCGCAGTGGCAGTCTTGGCAGAAACGATACTGTCAATTCCAAAATCCTCGATCATCCGGGCTCTTCGGTCCTCATTGACCTTTACGATGATCTTGTCAACACCCTGGCTCTTGGCGAACAGGGAGGTAATGATATTCTCCTCATCCATACCCGTAAGGGCTACAAAAGCGTCCGCCTCCTCGATTCCTTCTTCGATCAGGAGATCGTGATCCGTAGCATCTCCGTTAATGATCGTTGCCTTGGGAATCAGCTCACACAGCTGTTCACATCTCTCCACATTCTTCTCGATGATCTTCACCTGCATACCCACAGAAGAAAGCTGCCTTGTCAGATAATATGCAACTCTGCCGCCTCCGCAGATAATGACCTTCTTAATCTTTTCTCTGTGTTTTCCAAGAAGTTTGAAAAAAGACTCCACTTCTCTGTGCGACGCCGCAATGTGCAGCCTGTCTCCTTCATGTACCACATAATATCCATCCGGAATCAGGACTTCGTCCCCGTGCTCTACCGCACAGACCAGAACTTTGATCTGAAGCTTGTTGTACATTTCGGCAAGGGACATGCCTACAAGCCTGCTTTCTTTCATGATCGGGAACTCAATAAGCTCCACTCTTCCTTTTACAAATGTCTCAATCTTGCTTGCATCCGGGAACAGCAGCAGTCTGTTGATCTCGTCTGCTACAATCAGTTCAGGATTGACTGCCATGCTCAGATGGAGATCTTCCTTCAGCAGGCCGATCTGATTAAAATAGATAGGATTTCTCACCCGGGCAATAGTATGTTTTGCTCCAAGACGCTTTGCGATCAGACAGCTCAGCATATTGCACTCATCCGCCGACGTACATGCGATGACCAGATCAGCATGAGGCACTCCTGCCTCCTTCTGCACATCCACATCTACACCGTCTCCTGTCACACATGCAATATCAAGACGGTCCACTGCAAACTTCATCTTTTTCTCATTATTGTCGATCATCACCACATCGTAGTTCTCAACAGAAAGCTGTTTGGCAAGCTTAAACCCAACTTTTCCGTCCCCAATGATAACAATTTCCATAATCTTTTTCCTCTATGCAATTATTATTTTGTCATACCGCTCATACGGCAGAGCAATTATAGCACCTTTAGATTTAAAGTACAACAGTCTGAACATGAACTTGATGGAATTCTTAACGCTTTCTTTGCGGAAATGCTATCATCTAAACGGACCAAAACGTGAACTGGCGCGGCCTGGAGATCTTACAAATGGTAAGTTTTCCAAGCCGCGCCAATTTGTGTTTCTGCCTGTTCAGTTGTTCCCGGTATCCAGCTGCCAAGACGATGTGTTGTCACGAAGGCCCGTAGCAGAGCGCCGGCACTTTGGCCGCGTCTTTTGCGGCCTTACGTGTCCGCTGCGCTATGCTCCGAGCGAGAGCGTGGCCGCCGGGATAACACACCGCCTTGACAGCGGCCTTCCGGAAACAACTGAACAAAAACAGCCATCATTTAGTCCTCAGCTGCTCTTGCCGCAATCTCCTTTTCCTGCACATCATTCGGAGCCTGCTCATAGCGGGCAAACTTATATTCGTAGGTTCCTCTTCCTCCTGTCATGGAACGAAGTGTCGTGCAGTATCCGAACAGTCCTGTCATCGGGATGTCCGCCTCGATCACCTGTTTTCCTCCGGCGATGGGGTTCATGCCAAGCACTCTTCCCCTTCTCTTGTTCAGATCGCCCATTACATCTCCCGTATAATCATCGGGCACTGTAACCTTCAGGGAAGCGATAGGCTCAAGGAGTACCGGTGAAGCCTCCATGAATCCTTTCTTGAATGCCTGACTTGTCGCTGTCTTGAAGGCCATCTCAGAAGAGTCTACCGGATGATAGGATCCATCGTACAGAATTGCTTTCACGCCTACTACCGGATAGCCGGCAAGGGGGCCCTTCACTACAGATTCCTGCAGACCTTTCTCCACAGCCGGGAAATAGTTCTTCGGAACCGCACCGCCTACTACGCACTCTTCGAATACATAAGGCGTATCCAGATCACCGGAGGGCTCGAATTTCATCTTGACATGTCCATACTGTCCATGGCCGCCGGTCTGCTTCTTGTACTTCATATCCACATCAGAGTTCTTGCGGATCGTCTCGCGGAACGCAACCTTAGGTGTGGAGAGTGTGATCTCTACTTTATATCTGGCAGCCAGCTTGCTGGCGGTGATCTCCAGATGCTGGTCACCCATGCCGTAGAGCAGGGTCTGGCGGTTCTCGCTGTCATTGACAACTCTGAGGGTGACGTCTTCCGCGGTCATCCTTGACAGGGCCTGAGAAACTTTGTCCTCGTCTCCCTTCTTATTCACTGTATACTTCATATATGTATAAGGCGCGGAATAGTCTGTCTTCGCGTAGGAAACCTGGGTTGCCTTAGTGGAAAGGGTATCTCCTGTGCGGGTGTTCACCAGCTTTGCGATAGCCCCGATGTCGCCAGCGAACAGCTCCGATACTTCCGATGGCTTGTTTCCGCACATCACATAGAGCTTGCCCGGCTTCTCCTCCGCATCTGTATCTGCATTATAAAGGATATCATCTCCCTTGAGCACACCGGAGCACACCTTTATAAAGGAATATTTTCCGATGAACGGATCCACCATGGTCTTGAATACATAGGCGCTCTTTGCCTTGGAGAAATCATAATTCGCCTCAAAGATCTCGTTGGTCCTGCGGTTAATACCCGCGCATGTCCTCTTGTCCGGGCTTGGGAAGAATCTTACAATATCTGAAAGGAGGTTCGCCACACCCTGAGCCTGCACATTGGATCCCATGGCAACCGGTACGATATCACCGTCCATAACTTCTGTACGCATGGCAGCGCGGATCTCTTCTACAGAGAACTCTTCTCCATTAAAGTAACGCTCCATAAATTCTTCACTCGTCTCTGCAACGGCTTCCATAAGAGAATCTCTCAGAATCTCAAGGTTTGGCTTACAGTAATCCGGGATCTCACACTCTTCTCTCTGACCCACGCCTGTATACCTGCGGCCTGCATTCTTGATCACGTTGATATAGCCGACCAGTTTCTCGTTCTCACGGATAGGCTGGAAATGAGGCGCGATCTTCTTCCCGTATCTCTTTGTCAGATCTTCCACTACCTGACGGAAACTTGCATCGTCTACATCCATCTCTGTAACATAGACCATACGGGGAAGGTTATACTTGTCGCACAGCTCCCATGCCTTCTCTGTTCCAACCTGAACACCGGCCTTTCCTGATACGACGATAACTGCGGCGTCGGCTGCGCTTACCGCTTCCTCTACCTCGCCTACAAAGTCGAAATATCCCGGCGTGTCAAGGATATTGATCTTAGCCTTCTCCCATTCGATGGGGACAAGACTTGTGCTGATGGAAAATCCGCGTTTCTGCTCCTCTTTATCAAAATCGCTCACGGTATTGGATTCGGAAATCTTCCCCATACGGTTTGTAGCGCCCGATACATACAGCATCGCCTCAACAAGACTTGTCTTGCCGCTTCCGCCGTGTCCAAGCAATACCACGTTTCTTATCTCGTCTGTTCTGTAAACCTTCATGCTGCTGCCTCCTTGTTATGTAGTTATTCTGTATACCATCTCACCAATACGGCATACACACTATGGATATATTCTACTAAAATTAATCTGTAATTACAACTATTTTATTCATTTTTCACATATTTCCTGTTCTGTTTACTTTTTCACTCTAAAATGGTAGAATAACTCTGTGTGTTTGATTTCAGAAGCACATAAATTGTAACAGTTTTAGAAAGGATCACATGATCATGTCATCTACAAAAATCGGATTTATCGGGCTCGGACTGATCGGCGGTTCTATCGCAAAAGCAGTCCGCCAGTATTACCCGGACTGGGAGATCATCGCTTACGACAAAAGCCGGGAGACGCTGGCTCTCGCCGTGCAGGAAGGCACTATTCATACAGCCTGTTCCTCCATTGATGATAATTTCAGAGGCTGCAGCTATATCTTCCTGTGTGCGCCCGTCACATATAACACTGCCTATCTTTCCCAGCTGAAGAACTTGATCAGCAGTGCCTGCATCCTGACCGACGTGGGAAGTGTAAAGACGTCGATCCATGAGGAAGTCAGCCGCATCGGACTGGAGGAAAATTTCATCGGCGGGCATCCCATGGCAGGTTCGGAAAAGAGCGGTTTTTCCAACGCAAAGGCACATCTCATTGAAAATGCATACTATATCCTCACTCCCTCCGCCGGAGTTCCGGAAGAGAAAGTAGCGACTTACAGAGCCTTCGTAGAATCGCTGAAGGCACTCCCTGTTATCCTTGATTACAGGGAACATGACAGCATTACGGGAACCATCAGTCATCTTCCCCACATCATTGCATCTACACTGGTTAATTTTGTCCATGACACAGACACAAAGGACGGACTGATGAAATCACTGGCGGCCGGGGGATTCAAGGATATCACCAGGATTGCCTCTTCCTCGCCGGTCATGTGGCAGCAGATCTGCCTGAAAAACCGGGACAATATTTCCCGCATTCTGGGAAATTATATCCAGGCACTGGAGCAGGCGAAGGATCTGGTGGATCACTCAGATGAAGAAGCGCTGTACTCCATGTTTGAAAACTCCAGGGATTACCGGGATTCCATGCCTAACAGCTCGGCAGGCCCGATCAAGAAGCAGTTTGCCGTCTACTGCGATATCATTGATGAAGCAGGCGGGATCGCTACGATCGCCACAATACTGGCAAGCAATCTGATCAACATTAAGAATATCGGCATTATACATAACCGGGAATTTGAGGAGGGCGTGCTCCGGATTGAGTTCTATGACGGAGATTCTTCCGCGAAAGCAGCCGAACTGCTTAAGAAATACAGATATGTAATATACGAAGTTTAATTTCCCCGTGCAGTTTTCAGACCGGCTGACAGGGCGGCACACTGAGGGGAAATCTGTAAAGTTTATGATAAAGTTTATGAAAGAGAGGACGATTCATTATGGAATTATGCGGTATGACCGGACTGAAGGGTAAGATTTCCGTTCCGGGAGATAAATCAATCTCACACAGATGTGTGATGTTCGGTTCCATTGCAAACGGACTGACTGAGATACACAATTTTCTAGAAGGAGCTGACTGCCTGGCTACTATCCGCTGTTTCCGGGCGCTGGGGATCGACGTGGCAAAAAAAGGAAGCGCGATCCTGGTCCACGGCAAAGGACTCCACGGCCTTTCCGCTCCGACAGATATCTTGGATGTAGGGAACAGCGGCACCACCACAAGGCTGATCTCAGGCATCCTGGCAGGACAGCCCTTTGACTCCAAGCTCTCAGGAGACGCTTCCCTGAACTCTCGTCCCATGAAAAGGATCATCGATCCTCTGACGAAAATGGGGGCTCATATCTCCAGTATTCTGAGAAACGGGTGCGCCCCGCTCTATATCACACCGGGGCATCTCCACGGCATACACTATAACTCCCCGGTTGCCAGCGCACAGGTAAAATCCTGTCTGCTCCTTGCCGGCCTGTATGCTGACGGCGAGACTTCGGTAACAGAGCCCAGCCTGTCCAGGAATCACACAGAACTGATGCTGAAGGAATTCGGCGCTGATATCCGGTCTACTCACGCCATCGGAAGCACAGAGACCACTGCTGTCATAAAGCCATGCGAAGAGCTGTACGGCCAGAAGATCACCGTTCCCGGAGATATTTCCTCCGCCGCTTACTTTATTGCGGCAGGGCTCATTGTTCCTGACTCCGAGATCCTGATCAAGAATGTGGGGATCAATCCCACCCGCGCTGGGATCCTGAAGGTCTGCGAGGATATGGGCGGAGACATCTCTCTTCTCAATGAAAGGATCGAGGGAGGGGAAAAGATTGCAGATATCCTTGTGCGCACCAGCCAGCTCCACGGCATCACCATCGAGGGCGATATCATCCCCACTCTGATCGATGAAATACCGATCATCGCCGTTATGGCCGCTGTAGCAGAAGGTACTACCGTAATCAAGGATGCGGCAGAACTCAAGGTAAAAGAAACAGACCGGATCGAGACGGTCTCAGATAATCTGAAAGCCATGGGATGTATGGTAACCCCTACTTCCGATGGAATGGTTATCACGGGAGGACGCCCGCTGAAAGGGACTTCCATCCATACCCTTCTGGATCACCGCATCGCCATGGCGTTCAGCATCGCAGCGCTGGTCGCTGAGGGACGGACAAAGATCCTGGACAGCAAGTGCATCGATGTGTCCTATCCGGACTTCTATGATACATTTGAGGAGCTGCTGTAAGAGGCGTCGCAGACCTCAGACGGAACATTTGAAAAGCATAAAAAAAGCGGTCATACCGGAAGGCGTGGCCGCTTATTCTCTCTTCAGAAATTAAAGGCTGGACAATCTTTGTAGCGTTCTGGTATCGGCAGCTCATCAGTCCCCATCGGGCCAAGATTTTCAACATACACCGATTGCTCTCCGGGAAATAAATATTCATTGAGATACTCAATAAAATCCTGTTTATTATAACAAAGAACGCCGTCAATCCGATATTTTTCTGCACGGGTGCTTGTTCTAAGCCATTTATCACAAAATTCCGTGCAATATTGATCCAGATTGTCTGCTACAACATCTGGAACAGAATAAACCAGTCTGTCCCCATCAGCACTAATGATTATATTTTTCATCTTGTCTTCCCTCATAAATCATGACCAGGTAACTTCCCCGCTTTCATTCTGCTCAGGGATCACACGGCAGTCTCTATTTCAGACAGCATCTCATGCACAGTTTTCCCGTACACCGGATGCCTCTTATAGGGCGCGATCTGTGAAAGAGGCTCAAGGACAAATTCCCGCTTGTGCATCTCTACATGAGGGATGCACAGGTCTGCCTGCTGCCAGACCAGATCATCATAGAAAATGATATCCAGGTCCAGAGTCCTGGGTCCCCAACGAAGGACCCGCTCCCTCCCCGCTTCCTGCTCGATCCGATGCAGCTCGTCCAGAAGTTCCTCCGGATAAAGGAGCGTCTCAAGTTCCAGGCATCCGTTGAGGAAATCATCCTGGTCTGTCACTCCGTAAGGAGGTGTCTCGATCAGATCAGATACTTTTTTCACAGCACATTCCTTCACCTGATCCAGCTTCCTCACAGCATCCTCCAGATACGCTTTCCTGTCCCCCATATTGGAACCCAGCGCAATATAGGCAGTATGCCACCCCCGTTCGATCTTCACGCTGACCGTCTTCAGAGGCAGTCCGATGGGCGCCCACGGTTTTTTGATCTCCAGACTTACCTTTCTCAGACCGCCGATGGTCAGAAGCATCTCCTCCGCCAGCGCTTCCGCCGCCCGCTCCAGCAGCTTAAATGTATGTTCCCGCAGAAAACAGTCTATAAAGGCGCTGACCTCTCCATAATGAATGGATGCAGACAGATCATCTGTTTTTCCTGCTCTTCGTGTGTCTGTATATAATACCGCTGAGACCAGAAACTTCTGTCCCAGCGCATTCTCCTCCGGAAAGACGCCGTGTCTGGCGAATACTTCCAGATCCTCGATCTTTATTTCGTCCGGCTTCATACCGCTCATGTTCATTTTTTCCTCTTTCCGACGCACTTGCTGCGTCAATAATGGTAGATGTGAAAGTGTACTTTCACACTTCTCACTCCTCTGATCCTGTTTCACAGTTCGTGCCGCCTTATCAGTGCCCGGGTCATCCGGATAGCACGCCGGTTCTTCTCCACATCATGGACACGGACAAAGGCACACCCTTTCTGTACTCCGAACACTGTAGTAACAAGGGTTCCTTCTTCCCTTTGATCTACAGGCAGATCCAGCGTCAGCCCGATCACAGACTTTCTGGATGTACCCAGCAGGACAGGATATCCCAGCTCCTGCATGATCTCCAGACGGCTGATGATCTCCAGGTTCATCTCATATGTCTTGCCGAATCCTACTCCCGGATCCAGCATGATTCCGTCCTTACGGATCCCGGCCTCTTCCGCCAGTCTGAGACATTCTTTCATATCCTCCATAAAATCCGGGAGGAAATCGCTGTATTCCGCCTTTTCCCGGTTATGCATCAGACAGCAGGCCGCATCATACCTGGCGATCAGTCCGGCCATCCTTTCATCGTATTTCAATCCCCAGATGTCGTTTACAAGATCAGCCCCGGCATCCAGCGCCGCCTCCGCCACGTGGCTCTTATATGTATCAATAGATACAGGAACACCAAACTCCTTCTTCAGAGCCTGGATGACCGGCACCACTCTGCCGGCTTCCTCTTCATCCGATATCTGCATATGCCCGGGGCGGGTCGACTCCCCGCCCACGTCAATGATATCCGCCCCTTCCCGGATCATCTGTTCTGCATGCCGCAGAGCTTCGTCTGTCCGGTTGTATTTCCCCCCATCGGAGAAGGAATCCGGAGTCACGTTCAGGATTCCCATAATGTAAGTATTGTTCTCTGTGTCAAATGTCTTTCCGCCGATGATCATATTTTCCTCTTTCCGACGCACTTTCTGCGTCAATAATGGTGGATGTGAAAGTTTACTTTCACACTTTTATCTCCATATTCTTCTTTTCTCTGCTCCAGTCACACTGTTCTTCCGCCGGACATGCGAAACACATCCGGGACGCCTTGTCGCTCTCGCAGAGCAGCCGCTCAAAGGGCTCCATATCCTCCCTCAGACGACGGTGTCCCCGGATAGCTCTCAGGATCATGCTCTTCTCTTCCGGCGAAAATGCCATATTCTCCGGAAGGCCGTCCAGGATCTGCGCCGCAATCTCTTCCCCTGCTTTCTCGTGAGGGATCTTATCCGTATACTGAAGCGACTTGCCGATATCATGCAGCACAGCCGCCGCATAGATCAGCTCCCGGTCGAATCCAAGCTCCTCCGCCAGATTCCGGATCTCCATGATCCGGGCCACGTCCAGAAGATGGGGCATCTGATGCCTGCAGAAGATCCGGTCCCGCTCGATTTCTTCCAGCCTGTCATAATATTTCCTGTAAAGAGGCTGACTGATGATGGCATTCACTCTGTCCATATATCTGTCTCCTTTGTTCTCCGCTAAGGCCGATAGTCAAAGACCCCGATGCAAGCATGCGGGGCATCAAACTAGCAACGATGCAAGCATCGGGGTATTAGACCCTCGCGGCAGTCGCCAAATGGACATGCCAGCATGTCCGCTTGGCTCGTTGCTCGCGGGAATAAAGCGGTCCATCCCAGACACACTCCGGGCAGGCTGACTTTAATTATATGAACATAAGGATGCCGCAGCAGCGGGGCTCTCCTACGATATCCTGGCTGCTGCGGCATCCTTCTGCCTGTCTCATCTTACAGCTGCACGCCTTTCAAAATTCTTATCCCGGGTTCCCGGACGTTCCTTTGTCCTTTCCGCCCGCTCATCCATTCTGTCTCTCTTGTCTCTGCTCTCCTGTCCAAACAGGAACAGGTTCCGGTTCTCTTCTTTCAGCCTTTCCTGACGGAAATGCCTCAGGCTGTGCATGGTATCCCAAAACATGATCTGCCATGTCCGGATTCGAGAAGACATCCTCGGTTTTCCAAGCATCTCTTCCATGCTGTGAGTATCCGTGTAAATCTGGTATTCGCTCACGACCCAGCATATAAGAAGAAAGGTTGCTGCCAGCAGAAATGTAGCAATATATACATCCGTCATATTGATCCTCTCCTCTCGTTCATGTTAATTAAATTTTAGAACTTTAGGAAGGATTAGTCAATATTTTCAGAAAATTTATTTTACATTTTTATTTTGCATTTACATCTTTGAAATGTTTCTTAATCCGATACAACGCTTTTCGCTATTATCAAACCTTAAAAGCGCTCTTACAAATATCCGCCAGGCAGCATTTATCGCAATGAGGCTTTGTTCTTGCAGTACAGACGTCTCTCCCGTGATAGACAAGCCGATGGCATAGATCACTGCCTTCCTCCGGGGGAATAATCTTCCAAAGTGCCATCTCTACTTTCTTCGGTTCCTTTATATTATCCACAAGACCGATCCGGTTAACCAGACGGATGCAGTGGGTATCTGTCACAATGGCAGGCTTGCCGAACACATCCCCCATGATCAGGTTGGCACTCTTCCGCCCTACACCCGGCAGCTTCAGAAGTGCGTCGAAATCATCAGGGACCTTTCCGCCGTATTCATCCCGCAGGATCCTCATACATGCACTGATATCCCTTGCCTTACTCTTTCCAAGTCCGCAGGGCCTGACAATTTCCTCAATATCATTGACGTCAGCGTCAGCCAGTGCATTCACATCCGGGTATTTCTCATAAAGTCCCTCTACCACTACATTGACCCGGGCATCCGTACACTGTGCCGCCAGCCTGACGCTGACCAGCAGCTTCCACGCCTGGTCATAGTCCAGCGTACACCCTGCGTCCGGATATTCCTTCTTCAGTCTTTCTATCACTTCCAGCGCCCGCTGTTTCTTTGTCATTTGTCTTCTTCCTTTCCAGTACATTCAAGACTCGCTTGCGAGTCTTGGCGCGGGATTCGGGTCAGCTTTAGCTGACATAATACATCTCCGAATCCCTGCGCAGCCTCGCGGAGCGTATATCAGATGGGGGATTGACACCCGCCACTGATACT
>DXCZ01000036.1 GCA_019115765.1 Candidatus Mediterraneibacter stercoripullorum
CATAATACATCTCCGAATCCCTGCGCAGCCTCGCGGAGCGTATATCAGATGGGGGATTGACACCCGCCACTGATACTGATTTGTCACTCACCGCCTATAGAGGCGGGAGTCATCCCACATCTGATATAAATCACCGTATACTCTGCTTCTCTGATTCCGGATCTGATGATGACCATTATGTTGATCTGGACAACATGGAAGAACTGGAACTCCCAACAGGATATGACGAAATAACCTATAAAACAGATACTCTGTTTCTCCTTAGAAACGAAAACGAATACACGATCTATGATGCATCCAGTCAAGAAAAAGGGAGTGTATTCACATCCGAAGAAACTCCCTATACTATTTATGTTCTGGGTCTGGACACCTATGCCATTCAGAGTATGTCATCCAGCCTGATCACGATCGACGGTTCGGAAACGCC
The DNA here is from genome assembly GCA_019115765.1 of Candidatus Mediterraneibacter stercoripullorum. Taxonomy (GTDB): domain Bacteria; phylum Bacillota; class Clostridia; order Lachnospirales; family Lachnospiraceae; genus Mediterraneibacter; species Mediterraneibacter stercoripullorum. The sequence goes on from DXCZ01000036.1 coordinate 428, forward strand.
TGTAGACTCTCCGGAAACTGTATTCGTAACCGACTGCGAATACCCGGTCGTAACCGTCGGTGAAGTGTTCGGGACTTCCAGCGGGTCTTATATCCTCGATCCCGAGGGAAGCCTGGTGCTGAAAGCCGATCAGGAGATCCTGTATGCCGACAGCTCCTGTTATATGTATTACAACAATGATCAGTTTTTTATACAGCCGTATTGAAACTGGCGCGGTCATACGCAAAACACTGTCAGTTCAGTTGTTTCCGGGCTGTTTAGCAACTAACTTTTTTGCATCCAATACCTTCATGTTTTCCTCCTTTTCCAACCAAAACAAACATTATAATTTCTCGTATTATTTGTTTTATGTTTGTTTGAACTTATATTCATGTTGTTTTTATTGGTTTTATTCTATCATATTCATGTGAAAATGCAATCCCATTTTCTTCTTTTGTTGATTTTTGTTGAATACTTACAAAACGTTGCTTTTCCCGCCCCACCGTTTTATACTATAAAATGTAGCAGATAATTAATAAGAAAGGAGACTTGACATATGTTAAATGAAAAAGTTGCGGAACTCCTGAATACACAGATCAATAGAGAGTTTTATTCCGCCTATCTTTATCTGGCATTTGCCAATTATTTTTCTGAGGAAGGGCTGGATGGTTTTTCCAACTGGTATCAGATCCAGGCACAGGAGGAAAGAGATCATGCTCTTCTTTTCATCCAGTACATGCAGAATAATGACGCCAGGGTTACTTACGAAGCCATTGACAAGCCGGAATTCTCCGCGGAACAGCATATGGACGTTCTGGAAGCCGGACTGAAACATGAACGTTATGTCACAGGACTGATCAATACTATTTACGGTGCTGCCTATGAAGTCAGGGATTTCCGTACCATGCAGTTCCTTGACTGGTTTGTAAAGGAACAGGGAGAAGAAGAAACCAATGCTTCCGACCTGATTAAAAAGATGAAACTGTTCGGAACAGATCCAAAGAGTCTGTATCTTCTGGATCAGGAGATGGCTGCACGCACTTACGCAGCTCCTACTCTCGTCCTCTGATCATAAGATCAGTTCCATTGGCAGAAGGGGCCTGTCTTTGCAGATTGGCGCCTCTGATCTCAAATTCCGAATGAGGTATATATGATCCGAATAGCAATCGTAGAAGACGAAAAAGAACATATGGACATTCTGACCGGTTATCTGAACCGGTATGAAAAGGAGAACGGGGTCTCCTTCCAGATCGTCACATTTACGGACGGTCTTGATATCGTCTCTGACTACAGCGCAGATTATGATATCATTCTGCTGGATATCCAGCTGAAGCACATGGACGGCATGACCGCCGCGGAGAAGATCCGGAAGCTGGATGAGGATGTGATCTTTATCTTCATCACCTCCACTGTCCAGTTTGCAGTCCAGGGATATCTGGTGGACGCCCTGGGATACGTCCTCAAGCCGGTCCCCTATCTGGCATTTGCCCAGATTCTGGGAAAAGCGGTAAAAAGATGCCAGATCCGGCAGAACAGACACTATCTCACAGTGGATACCACCGGAGGATTTCTGCGGCTGAGCACTGAGCAGATCTACTATGTGGAAAGCCAGCTGCACTCGGTGATTCTTCACACAGAGCGGGGGGAATACCGGACAGCAGGGCCGCTGAAGAAGCTGGAGGAGGAACTGGCTCCTTTCGGATTTTCCAAGTGCCATAATGCTTACTTGGTAAATCTGCAGCATGCCGGATCTGTCCTGTCCGGATCTGTACAGCTGACCAACGGGGAAGAGCTTCCCATCAGCCGGGCCAGGAAAAAGCCTTTTATGGACGCTCTGACAGACTATGTAGGAGGGATGCAGCGATGAATCACCCTGACTCCTCCTACCGGACAGGAGGGATGAAACAATGAATCTTGCAGACCTTATGGACACCCCCCGGATCTGCACTGCTTTCGCGGAGTGGGGCGGCTGTCTCGTCTCGATCATGATGCTCCGGAGGAAGCTCTCCGGGATAAAACTTTATGCAGCTCTGGGCGGTATGCTTGCCTGGTTCCTCATATATCACAGTATTGCAGGCACGCTCCCGCTCTTTGTCTGGATTCCCGGGATGCTGGGTGCCATCGCCAGTATGTGGGTGTTTATCCGGCTGTTCTGCGATATATCCTGGAAGGACGCCGGATTCTGCTGTCTGCGCTCCTTTGTGCTGGCCGAACTGGCCGCTTCTCTGCAGTGGCAGATCTATGTCTGGTTCGTTATGTATACCGGATGGAGAGACTGGCGTATCCTTGCCGTCATCATGACAGTCATATATATCACTCTCTTCACAGTATACTATTTTTACGAACGCAGCCATATTCCCAAAGACGAAAGCCTAGATATAAGCGGAAAGGAACTTTTCGGAGCGGCTCTGATCGCTCTGGGAGCATTTCTCATCAGCAATCTGAGCTTCGTCCTGCCCAACACACCTTTCTCCACTGCCTCCAGTTCTATTCTGTATGTCAGGACTCTGGTTGACTTCGGAGGACTGGTCATGCTGATCGCACAGATGGAGAAACGTGAGGAACTCAGGGTAAAGAGTGAGAATCAGATCATGAACATCATGCTTCAGCGCCAGTATGATCAGTACAGACTCTCTATTGACAATATCGAGCTGCTGCGCAGGGAATATCATGATATGAAGCACTACATGGTAGCGATCCGTGCCGAAGAGAATCCGGAGATAAAGGCCCAGTACCTGGATGAGATGGAACATGCCATAGTCTCCCAGGAGGCGCTCATTGACACAGGAAACCATGTACTGGATGTACTGCTCACGGCCAAGAACACCTACTGCCTGAAAAACAATATCACATTTACCTGCATGGCGGAAGGACGGCTCTTGTCATTTATGCATGTAAAGGATATCTGCTCCATCTTCGGAAATGCTCTGGATAACGCTATCGAATGTGTATCCCAGTACAGCGATCCGGAGAAGCGGCTGATCACCCTCTCCATGTATCAGAAGAACAAACTGCTCATGATCAAATGTGAAAACTACTCCGAAGCGCCCCTCATCCTCCGCTCTGACAATCTGCCAAGGACTACAAAGAGCGACAGTGAGTATCATGGCTATGGGCTGAAAAGTATCAAGTCGGCAGCAGAAAAGTACGGAGGCTCCATGAATCTGCATTCAGAAAACAACTGGTTCACCCTGCAGGTATTGATCCCTGTTTCAGAATATGAACAATCTCCATCATAAGATTAGCACTGTATTTTAAAGAGAAATCAGGCTTCCGGAAAGGAGAAAACTTCTTTCCGGAAGCCTGATTATTTCTTTTATTGTTTATCTGCAGACCTGCTCTTTATTACTGCGGCAAAAGCATTTACGCTTTACGCCTTTTGCTGTAATTCTTAACGGCAACTGCCTCAAGTGCGATGAGGATGACGCCTGCCACAACATCGATCGCAATTGCTGCGATCTGCCATGTCATAAGTCCTGTCTCCAGATTCTCCGGATCGTAGGCACGGCTGTTTACTACTGTGTAAAGGATGTTCTTACATGCCTGACGCATCGCCTGAACACCGGTCGCGCTTGTCTGATCCTTCACATGGTTTGTCTCTGTATCGTAGGCAACCAGCATACAATCTGTACCATTGCGGATCGCCTGGTCGGAGTTCATGTATCCGTATACACCGAAGTAATCTGTAAGAACAAATCCCTGGAATCCCCATTCATCGCGGAGAACTGTCTTAAGCAGTGCACTCGTTCCGCCTGCCCACTGTGTGCCGATGTAGTTGAAGGATGACATAACAGCACCTGTGCCGCCTTCCTTCACTGCCAGTTCGAAGGGCTTCAGATAGATTTCACGTATCGCCTGCTCATTAGACCATGTACAGAGCATACTCAAGCGGTTGGACTCCTGATCATTCAGTGCAAAATGCTTCATATAAGCATATACGCCATACTCTTTAGCGCCGAGAATCGCATTGGCAGCCATCTTTCCGGACAACAGACCATCTTCTGAATAATACTCAAAGTTACGTCCTGCAAATGCTGTACGGTGTATGTTCATAGCCGGTGCATACCATCCGGATACTCCCATCTCATCCGCCATCTTGCCGATACTCGCACCGAAAGCAGTTGCGATGTCTGTGTTCCATGTATTGGCGATCATCACTGCTGACGGGAAGCCGACAGAACCTGTACCTGTAAAGTTGTTGTTGATAGAAGCCGGGCCGTCACAGTCAATGGTCTGCACTTTTCCGATGCTGTCTACAGAGTTGGTCTGATATCCGCCGATTGCGATCAGAGCGTCCATATCCGATACTGTCATCTGATCCAGCAGGTCCGCCCACTTCTCATCGTCATAGTCAAGACCTCTGAACTCTGCAAGTGTAAGTCCGTTGTCCGCCCCTGTCGTCGGCATCTCGTCATCGGCATTGTTATAATCTTCCGGATTATAATTGCTGTTGTTGATAAAGGTTGCCTTCTGATCCTCCGGCATGGTATATGTAGCCGGAACAGCAGTTGCCTGATCATAATTTGCCAATCCGTCTGCACGGGAAAGATATGTCACTTCACCTGCCGCATAATCAAAAACATTTGTTGCAGTCTGTACGTCTGTGGAACGTCCGTTTTCTCCATTGTATGTAATGGTCTCAGGAACATTGTATGTACCGGAAGCGATCACATTATGGGAATCACTGTTAATGCTGATCACATAGTCTCCTGCCTCAAGCACGTATGCAGCTGCATTCTGATAATCGTAGGAAGCCATATCCTCAACGCTGAAGCTGATGGTAACAGTCTCGGATGCGCCCGGCTCAAGGACGTCTGTCTTCTCAAATGCCACCAGGTTTGCAGTTGCCTTCTCAATGCCGCCGTTTGTATACGGAGGATTGTAATATACCTCAACGGTATCCTTTCCTGCCGCATCTCCAGTGTTGGTCACAGTCACGTCAAAGGAAATTGTTCCATCGCTCTCTGTGATCGCACCCATCTCCTGAGTGAATGTAGTATAAGAAAGTCCGTATCCGAAAGGATAAACAACTGTCTCGTCATAATTGATCAGACCTTCTGCTGCGGCTGTCTCATAGAACTTATATCCGACATAGATACCTTCTACATATTCCTCCCAAAGTATAAGTTAAGCAGGCCCGCTTATGTGCAAATTATACCACATCTTCTCTTTTATATATATTTTTTTGTGCGTTTTTATTTATAATATTCTTTTATAAACGATATAAAGTTTTTATGATACTTTGATCCTAAGACAATCACTGAGACTACATTCCACATTCTTCCTGTTCTGCTGCAGCAGAACTGCTGAGTGAACATTCTTCAAACATTTCATCTATGATATTTTCATACACTCTGCACTTCTCACACTTCTTTATTTTCTTGGCGTATTTCCCGGAATCTGCAAAAACCGGCGCCAGATAGGACCACAGTTCCTTCATCTTATACAGGATCGTCCGGTCGCCCGACATCTCTTCACAGTATCCGGCATAGACCAGATCATGGAATCTCCGCAGCTCTTTTTTCTCTGCGGCGGAGCCGCCTTTCAGTTCTCTTCCCAGAGCGGGATTCATGAGTACTCCTCTTCCGGCCATGATCCGTTTGATCGATGGGAAACGATCTGTCAACTGCTTCATATCTTCCGCGGAACGGATATCCCCGTTATAGCAGAGAGGACTTTTCCCGTCGCGGACAGCCAGGGAAAAAGTATCAAGATCCGGCACATTTTTATAGTAATCGCTCTGCAGACGGGGATGGACGATCAGTTCCTCCATGGGATACCGGTTGTAAATCTCCAGCAGATGTCCGAATTCCTCCCGATCCTCCATCCCGATCCTTGTCTTCACCGAGATTTTTATACTGCATTTCTCAAATATCTCCTCAAGGAACCTGTCCAACCGGTCCGGATCCGCCAGGAATCCCGCTCCACGTCCCTTGGTAACCACTGTTTTCGACGGACAGCCAAGATTCAGATTGACCTCATTGTATCCATACTCTTCCAGCTTCTCTGCTGTTTTGATAAAGTCCTCCGCATTGTTTGTCAGGATCTGTGGCACCGCATACATTCCCCTGTTATGCTCAGCCATGATATCCTTCTTTTCCCTGGCACTAAAATGCCCTTTCTGATTGGGGCTGATAAATGGAATAAAATATTTGTCAAATCCGCCGAAACACTCATGCACTGCATTCCGGTATATCCACCCTGTTATCCCCTCGAGAGGGGCATGATATATCTTCATCTTAATAAGCTCCTGTTTCTGTTATTGCATCGTTACTGTTTACTTGTCTCAGATATCCGCCGTAACAGAGCCGGGTACTGAAATAGGTCTGAACGATAACGTTATTCTTTCGGATAAAACCATACAGAAAGCTTCCCTGCTTGTCAAGTAAAAAAGGGTGTGCTAAGATTGAATGAGCCGGATTCTGTTGATGGGAATGATTATCAGAATCTGACAGACAAAAGAACAAAACGAGGAGGAAATCATGGATACACTGAAGAAATTCATACGATATTACGGACCGTATAAGGCTGTCTTTTTCATAGATCTGATATGTGCAGCCTTTATCAGTCTTGTGGATCTGGCTTATCCGCAGATCCTGAGGACCGCTACTTCCACACTTTTCACGGAGGACAGAGATACGATCCTGACTGCTCTCCCTCTGATCGCCGCCGGACTTCTGGTCATGTATATCATCCAGAGCCTGTGCAAATATTATGTCAGCTACCAGGGACATATGATGGGCGCTCACATGGAGAGGGATATGCGCCAGCAGCTCTTTGATCATTATGAGAAGCTTTCCTTTTCCTATTACAGCAGGAATAATTCCGGACAGATGATGAGCAAGCTTGTCTCCGACCTGTTCGATATCGCGGAGTTTGCCCACCACGGACCGGAGAACCTGTTCATCTCCCTTGTAAAGATCATCGGCTCCTTCATCTTCCTGTTCCTGATCAACTGGAGACTCGCCATTCCGCTGGTCATCCTTGTGATCTGTATGTTCATCTTCTCCATGAGACAGAATACCAGGATGCAGGAGACATTTATGGAAAACCGCCGGAAAATAGGTGATGTGAACGCCAGCCTGCAGGATACTCTGGCCGGGATTCGTGTGGTCCAGTCCTTTGCTAACGAGGAGATTGAGAAAGAAAAGTTCCGCAAGAGCAATCACGCCTTCCTTATATCCAAAAAGAACAATTATAACTGTATGGGGAACTTCATGGGATGGAACCTGTTCTTCCAGGGAATGATGTATCTGGTAACGCTGGTATACGGCGGATACCTGATCGCGGAAGGACTGATGGTTCCCGGCGATCTGGCTATGTACGCCCTCTATATCGGTATCTTCATCAGTCCGATCCAGATCCTGGTTGAACTGATCGAGACGATCCAGAAAGGTCTCTCCGGTTTCCGCCGTTTCCTGGATGTTATGGAAACAGAGCCGGAAATCGAGGATGCGCCTGACGCGAAGGAACTGACCGACGTACACGGCAGAGTATGCTACGAAGATGTGTCCTTTCACTACAGCGACGATGATACACCGGTGCTCTCTCACGTATCCTTCGAGATCCCTGCTGGGAAATCCATCGCACTGGTGGGCCCGTCAGGCGGCGGAAAGACAACCATCTGCTCCCTGCTGCCACGATTCTATGATGTGACCGGCGGCCGGATCACCATCGATGGTCAGGATGTGCGCACCCTGACACTGAAAAGCCTGAGAAGTCAGATCGGCATGGTCCAGCAGGACGTATATCTCTTCTGCGGCACCATCAGGGAGAATATTGCCTATGGAAAGCCGGGCGCATCCATGGAGGAAATCATCGAGGCTGCAAAACGTGCCAGCATCCATGAATTTATCGAAGAACTGCCCGACGGATACGATACCTATGTGGGAGAACGGGGAACCAGACTTTCCGGAGGACAGAAACAGCGCATCTCCATCGCCCGCGTATTCCTGAAGAATCCGCCTATCCTGATCCTGGACGAGGCCACCAGCGCCCTGGACAACGAGAGTGAACGCTGGATCCAGCAGAGTCTGGAAGAACTGTCCAAAAACCGCACCACCATCACCATCGCCCACCGCCTTTCCACCATCCGCAATGCCGATGAGATCATCGTCATCACCGAAGACGGCATCGCCGAGCGCGGGACACACGAATCCCTGCTTGAAAAAGGAGGGCTGTACGCACACTACTATAATATGTGATCTGGGGTTGGCACAGAGAACGGGCGGGCTTCAGTTTATATTCGTTGTCGAAACGTCTGGACGGGGCGGTCCGTCCGGGTGTATCGGCACCAGATGGAAACGCGGCAGACGGCGATTCTCTGTGGAAACCCCAGGGATCAATGAGGGGATTCAAATCAGAAATACTATTATCTAAACGAATAAATGGACCAAAACATGAACTAGCGCGGCTTGGGGGACTTACCATTTGTAAGACTCCCAGGCCGCGCCTTTGGTTATTTGGGTTTATTACTGAGATAATGCCAAGCTGCCATCTAAATTTCCGGTGCCGGTCTGCCGGCAAGTCCGGGCTGTGTTGTCACGAAGGCCCGTAGTGGGGCGCCGGCACTTGGGCCGCGTCCTTTGCGGCTCTACGTGTCCGCTACGCTCCACTCCGAGCGAGAGCGCGGCCGCCGGGGCAATACAGCCCGGACCTGCCAGAAGACTGCCGCAAATATATCGTAAGCCCCTGACGGCGTTATCTCTGTTTCAACCCCAGATCAGTTCACCGTTCGTTTCACATATGTAGTATGCAGGATATGATGCGCCTTCTCGCTTCCGGGGTGTCCCAGATATTCATCATAAAGCTTCTTGATGGACGGATTCTCATGGGACTTCCGTACGCTCTTGGCTGCATCGTTGTCATACAGTGCTTTCGCGCGGATGGCACGTACGTCCTCGAAGTTGCGCACGTCGGCGTGAACCTGCGGCTGACCGCCTCCGTTGACGCATCCGCCAGGACAGCACATAATCTCAACGAAATGATAATCTGCCTCGCCTGCACGGATCTTATCCATGATCGCTCTGGCATTGCTCAGTCCGGAAGCGACTGCAACCTTTACATCCATTCCGGCAACATTATATGTAGCCTCTTTGATGCCTTCTGTGCCGCGGACTTCAGCAAATTCTACTTTCTCCAGCTCTTTTCCGGTCAGTGTCTCCACTGCTGTACGGAGGGCTGCCTCCATAACTCCGCCGGTTGCCCCGAAGATAACGCCTGCTCCCGTGGACTCACCGAGAGGATCGTCGAATCCTTCATCCGGCAGAGAACGGAAATTAATGCCTACCTTGCGGATCAGTCTTGCCAGTTCCCTTGTAGTAAGAGAGATATCCACATCCGGCACTCCCGCTGCATACTGGTCGTCTCTCTGAAGCTCGAACTTCTTCGCTGTACAGGGCATGACGCTGACGCACACGATATCTTCCGGAGCGATGCCCATCTTCTCCGCGTAATAAGTCTTTGTAATAGCTCCGAACATCTGCTGCGGTGACTTGCAGCTGGACAGATGATCGATCTGATCCGGATAATAATGCTCACAGTACTTCACCCATCCCGGAGAACAGGACGTCATCATCGGAAGGACTCCTCCGTTCTGCACCCGGTCGATGAACTCATGAGCCTCTTCCATGATCGTCAGGTCAGCTCCGAAGTCTGTATCGAATACTTTATCAAATCCCACTCTTCTCAGAGCAGCAGCCATCTTGCCTTCCACATCTGTACCCATGGGGTATCCGAACTCTTCACCCAGAGCTGCCCGGACAGAAGGAGCAGTCTGTACCACTACATGCTTTGTCTCATCTGCAATTGCTTCCAGTACGTCATCCACATTATCCTTCTCATAGAGGGCACCTGTCGGACAGGCAGCGATACACTGGCCGCATCCCACACAGCTTGTGTCTCCCAGCCCCATATCGAAGGGTGAACCGATAAATGTAGCGAATCCACGGTTGTTCGGTCCGATCACGCCCACAGTCTGTACCTTTTCACAGACAGCAGAACATCTCCGGCAGAGGATACATTTATTATTGTCACGGATCATGTGGACAGCACTGTTGTCCAGATCATAGTGAGTCATCTCTCCGGCAAAATAATTCTCATCAGCCACTCCCAGTTCCTGACACAGCTCCTGCAGCTCGCAGTGTCCGCTTCTCACACAGGAGAGACATTTCTTATCATGATTGGAAAGAAGAAGCTGAAGCGTTCTCCGTCTGGAATCCAGCAGCTTCTTTGTATTTGTCTGCACCTCCATGCCCTCGGTGACCGGATAGACGCAGGCAGCTACCAGGCTTTTCGCCCCTTTTACTTCAACGACACACATCCGGCATGCGCCGATCTCATTGATCTCCTTCAGATAACAGAGCGTGGGGATACGGATCCCTGCCCCATGAGCCGCTTCCAGGATTGTAGAGCCTGCAGGTGCGGTAACATTCAGGCCATTAATCTTTAAATTAACATATTCCATTCTCTCTACCCTCCATTATTCTTTGTAAATTGCGCCGAAACGGCATTTTTCCATGCAGGCGCCGCACTTCAGACATTTGTCCGGATTGATCATATGTACTTCCTTCACCTTGCCGATGATCGCATCAGCAGGGCAGGTCCTTGCACAGAGCGTACATCCCTTACATTTATCCGGATCGATCTTGTACTGCAGCAGAGCCTTACAGACTCCGGCCGGACATTTCTTATCCACAATATGAGCAATATATTCATCCCTGAAATAACGCAGGGTTGAGAGCACCGGGTTGGGCGCCGTCTGTCCCAGAGCACAGAGAGAATTCTCCTTCAGGTGATAGCAGAGTTCTTCCAGCTTATTCAGGTCATCCATGGTCGCCTGCCCTTTCGTGATCTTGTCAAGGATCTCAAGCATACGCCGTGTTCCGATCCGGCATGGCGTACATTTTCCACAGGACTCATCTACCGTGAACTCCAGAAAGAACTTTGCGATATCCACCATACAGGTATCTTCATCCATAATGATCAGTCCGCCGGATCCCATCATGGAACCGATGGCGATCAGGTTGTCATAATCGATGGGGACGTCCAGATGCTCCGCCGGGATACATCCTCCGGACGGGCCTCCGGTCTGGGCGGCCTTGAACTTCTTGCCGTTTGGCACACCTCCTCCGATCTCCTCAACGATCTCCCGAAGCGTAGTTCCCATTGGGATCTCAACAAGTCCGGTGTTATTGATCTTGCCGCCGAGAGCAAATACTTTGGTTCCCTTGGACTTCTCCGTCCCCATAGATGCAAACCATTCCGGGCCGTTAACGATGATCTGGGGAATGTTCGCGTAAGTCTCCACATTGTTCAGAATAGTCGGGCTCTGGAACAGTCCCTTCAGTGCCGGATAAGGCGGGCGGGGTCTCGGCTCTCCTCTGTTTCCTTCGATGGACGTCATAAGGGCGGTCTCCTCGCCGCAGACAAAGGCTCCTGCGCCAAGTCTCAGTTCAATATCAAAGTCAAATCCCGAATCAAAGATATTCTTGCCCAGCAGGCCGTATTCCCTTGCCTGACCAATAGCAATCTCCAGACGCTTTACTGCGATGGGATACTCTGCACGGACATAAATATATCCCTGGGAAGCCCCGATGGCGTATCCCGCGATGGCCATGGCCTCCAGCACTGCATGAGGATCTCCTTCCAGAATGGAACGGTCCATAAACGCGCCGGGATCTCCTTCATCTGCATTACAGCAGACATATTTCTGATCCGCCTGGTTCTGAGCGGCAAACTTCCATTTCAGACCTGTTGGGAATCCGGCTCCGCCTCTTCCTCTCAGTCCGCTGTCCAGAAGGATCTGGATCACATCTTCAGGCTTCTTCTCCGTCAGCACAATGCCGAGAGCCTCATATCCTCCTGTACCGATGTATTCGTCAATATTCTCCGGGTTGATCACACCGCAGTTCCGCAGCGCCACCCTGTGCTGTTTCTTATAGAAATTCGTCTCATTAAGTGGAATGATCTTATCTGTCTTCGTGGTCTCATCGTAGAGAAGACGGGTAACAACCCTTCCTTTTAACAGATGTTCGGAGACGATCTCCGGGATATCATCCTCCTGCACCATAGAGTAGAATGTGCCCTCCGGATAAACGATCATGATCGGGCCCAGGGCGCAGAGGCCGAAGCATCCTGTCTTTACAACTCCTACTTCCTCGGTAAGTCCGTTTGCATCAATCTCTTTATGCAGTCTGTCGATGATCCGCTGGCTGCCCGAGGAGGTACATCCTGTTCCGCCGCAGACAAGTACATGTGAACGATACATAGCTTTCAAGCCTCCTTTTCTATTCTGCCTTATTCTGTGCCGCGCTTAATGTATATTTAGCGACCACCTGGCCTCCCAGCAGATGAATGCGCAGCACTTCCATCGCCTTTTCCGGAGTCATCTTCACGTAAGTCACCTTTTCCTTTCCAGGCTCCAGCACCTCTACGATAGGTTCATACTGACACAGCCCGATACATCCGGTCTGGGTCACGTTGATCTTATCCGTCAGGTTCTGCTCCTGAACCGCATCTGAAAGTGCGGTGAGGACAGGCCTTGCGCCGCTGGCGATCCCGCAGGTTGCCATTCCGACCACCACGCGGATCTGATTCTCATTTTCTGCGCGCACGCCGACCTTTCCCTGCATCTTTGCTCTGATCGCACGTAATTCTTCCAGTGATTTCATATATAACCTCCATTTCTGTCTCAAATAACATCAGTTCCTCCGCAGCAGCCCGGATACATAAGATTCTTTCTGCTGCTCTGCGTTCAGATATCTGCGCCCCCGTCTGTCTCCTTCCTGTTCGTTTCCAGATATTCTTTAATAAAAGTGGACACCTCCGGCTCTGAGAATGAAATACCATCGCCCAGCATCTCTCTCATATCCCTGGTATCCAGAACAAAACTTCTTTCCCCGTACCTATATGTATATCTGAAATCGATGTGTTCGTTGAACACGATCAGAGTGTAGACTGTAGAGCTGATATCTCCAAGCGGCATCCTGTCAATGTGCGACAGTCCGAATACCGCTGTGACCAAGGTCCCCCTGCCCTTTTCCGAATCAATCTGGAAACTGCCGTCCGTACTCTCCGCCGCCTGCTTGAAAAACGGAACGCCAAGTCCCACTTTCCTCGTTGTCCGCGTGGTGAAAAACGGGTCCTGTACCTTCTCCACCTCTTCCGGAGTCATCCCGCATCCGTTGTCCCTGATCGTGACAGTCAGGCAGTCTTCCTCAGGCTGCACGGAAACCGTGATCTCGATCAGTGTGGCACCTGCGCGCACAGAATTCTCCGCAATATCCAGAATATTCAGAGCAATTTCCGGCATCATGGGCCTACTCGTATTTGGCCAGGATACCGTCGATATCGTCCACGGTCAGGCGGCCGTAAACCTCATCGTTGACCATCATGACAGGAGCCAGTCCACAGGCTCCCACACAGCGGCACGCATCCAGAGAGAATTTCCCGTCAGGCGTACACTCGCCGCCGACGATGCCCAGCTTCTCCATCAGAGCATTGTAGATATCTCCCGATCCCTTTACATAGCATGCTGTGCCAAGACAGACAGAAATCCGGTATTTTCCCTTCGGATTCAGCGTAAACTGTGAATAAAATGTCACAACGCCGTAGATCTTTTCCATGGGGATACCGGTTTCGTCTGAGATGATCTTCTGGACTTCTATGGGAAGATATCCATATATATCCTGTGCCTTCTGCAAGATCGGCATAAGGGCACCTTTTTCATCCTTGAGCTCATTAATAACTTTCAGCAGTGCCTCTTCCTGTTCTTTTGTTCCCGAGAACGGGACTTTTGATTTCTTTTCAGCCATTCTTCAACCTCCATTTCTTGTATTTTAACGCTCATTGCTTACATGATATCACAGGAAAGATCAAAATTCCACTTGTTTGTCGTTATTTTTTTGTCTAGTTTTACCATCCTATTCTGTGCATCATTCTACCTTCATTGCTTTTTGCACATTCTGATGCTATACTGGAAGAAACTTTTTGTACCTAATAGTATATAAATTCTTTTATTTTCAGGAGGTCATATGACGATCAGAGAAATGCAGGAGGTCCTGGACGCCAGCTTTTTATATGGTGAAGAGCTGGCGGACCTGGACGTACAGTTTGTCTTTTCAGCCGACATGATGAGTGACGTTCTCGCTTACGGCGGCAAATGTTCCGTTCTCATCACGGGACTCTGCAATCCACAGGTGGTCCGCACAGCCGAGATGCTTGATATCGTCTGTATTATTTTTGTTCGTGGGAAGATGCCGGACGAGAATATGCTGGCGCTGGCCGTGGGAAAGGGGATGGCGGTACTTGCCACCGACCACTATATGTTCACCACATGCGGCATGCTCTATGAACATGGACTTCGGGGAGGTGCTTGATGACAGATGAGTGAAACTCTGACATTTAATTATACGATAGACGGAGATGACTTTACCCGTGCCGGTGAGGCAAGCAGCTCTGTGAAGAACAAGCTGAAGCAGCTGGGACTGGACAGTGATGTAATCCGCAAAGTTGCCATTGCCATGTATGAAGGCGAGATCAATATGGTCATCCACGCGGACGGAGGCGCTATAACCGTCACCGTATCCGATACCGATATCACCATGGTCCTTGCAGACCACGGTCCCGGCATTCCGGACGTGGAAAAGGCCATGCAGGAAGGGTATTCCACTGCCAGGCCGGAAGTCCGTTCCCTTGGATTCGGAGCCGGGATGGGGCTGCCCAACATGAAGAAATATACGGACGAGATGCACATCGCCACTGTCATCGGCCAGGGAACAACAATCACAATGAAAGTACATATCTGAGGAGGTGACGCCTGATCCATGAACACGTATAAATTCATGCGCTCCGTACGGCTGCGGGAATCGGCCTGCCAGGGATGCATCAACTGCATCAAATACTGCCCCACTCAGGCCATCCGTGTGCACAACGGAAAGGCACACATCATCGACAAGTTCTGTATCGACTGCGGCAGATGCATCCGGTACTGCCCGCATCATGCCAAGATTGCTGTCTATGATCCCCTTTCCGTTATCAATAATTTCAAATACACCGTAGCGCTTCCTGCCCCTTCTCTCTACGCTCAGTACAATAATCTGAACAATGTTGACATTGTGCTGAACGCACTGCTGAAGCTGGGATTTGACGACGTATATGAAGTAAGTGCCGCCGCAGAGCTTGTATCTGAGGCTTCCAGAGAATACATTAAGGAACATGCGGATGAAGCTCCATTTATCAGCTCCGCCTGTCCCTCTGTGATCCGGCTGATCCGGGTGAAATTCCCCTCTCTAATCTCCAGGCTGCTGCCCATCAAGGCGCCTGTAGAAGTGGCCGCTGAGATCGCGCGGGCGCGTGCCATGCAGAAAACCGGGCTGAAACCGGAGGAGATCGGGATCATCTTCATCTCCCCCTGCCCGTCCAAGGTCTCCTATGCCAAGGCTCCTCTGGGCATTGAGAAGAGCAACATTGACAATGTGGTCGCCATCAAAGACGTGTATCCTCTTCTCCTGCCCCATATGAAGCACGACGAGAGCCAGCTGAAACCCATCTCCTGTTCCGGCAGGATCGGCATCGGCTGGAGCAATGCAGGCGGCGAGGTCGGAGGACTGCTTATAGATAATTATCTGGCAGCTGACGGGATCGTCAATATCCTCCGCGTACTGGAAGAGTTGGAGGATGAGAAGCTGCATGGTCTGACCTTTGTGGAACTGAGCGCCTGCAACGGAGGATGCGTAGGCGGTACTCTCACTGTTGAAAATGCCTATATCGCCACGACCAAAACGAAACGTCTGGTGAAATACCAGCCCGTATCCAGGAATCACCTGTCGGACAATCCGGAACTGAAAAATATTTACTGGGCGGACAATGTAGAATACGAACCTGTCTTCCGTCTGGGCAATACATTTAAGGAAAGCCTGCAGATGATGGGAACCGTAGAAGAACTGACCGCCAGATTTCCGGGACTGGACTGCGGCTCCTGCGGCGCGCCCACCTGCCAGACGCTGGCCGAGGATATCGTCCGGGGCGATGCCACTCCAAATGACTGCATCTATGTGCTTCGTTCCAACATCGCAGATCTGTCAAACAAGATCGGCCACCTGGCCGGAGACGGCGGTACGGATCAGGAATTGTCCGATGATGACAGACATCTGCTCCATCAGTATATCTGCGAACTGACTTCGGAACTGGCCTCCTTCGGAGTGCCGGAAATCCAGCGGAGTCACGAGCGGGGACAGGATCCGAAACTGGATCCGCTGAAACGTCCCTCTCATTAGGAACTCACAACAGAAAGGATTGACTGAATAATGAAATTGAAAGACATTTATGAACTGCCGAACTGCAGATTTCTTGTCAAAGGAGATCCGGAGCGGGATATCTCTCGTATCTTCTGCTGTGATCTTCTCAGCATTGCCATGAGTAAAGCCCCTTCCGACGGCATCTGGGTAACTGTAATGGGGAATAAAAATACTCTTGCCGTAGCTTCTCTGACTGATACTGCCTGCATTGTCCTGGCGGAGGGAGTCTCCCTGGACGACGGCACACTGGCTAAGGCGGAAGAGGAAGGCATTGCCGTTGCGGAGACGGAGCTTCCGGTATTTGACATGGCTCTTGAGATCCACACGGCAGGAAATCTATGAGTCCCCTCTTTTATGACCTGCATATCCATTCCTGCCTCTCCCCATGCGGGGATGACGATATGACGCCGGCCAACATCGCGGGGATGGCTGCGGTAAAAGGGCTGGATGTGATCGCTCTCACAGACCACAACAGCTGCCGGAACTGCCCTGCCGCCATGTATCACGGTATCCAATACGGGGTCACTGTGATCCCCGGCATGGAGCTGACTACTCAGGAAGAGGTTCATGTAATCTGTCTCTTTCCGGATCTGGAGAACGCCCTGGCTTTTGATGACCTGGTATACGAGAAACTGATGCCGGTCCGGAACCGGGAAGACATCTTCGGGAAACAGCAGATCATGAACGAGAAGGATGAAGTGATCGGAACTGTGGAAAATCTGCTGATCAACGCTACATCCATCGGATTCGATGAGGTATTTTCCCTTGTCGGCTCCTTCCACGGAATAGCTTATCCGGCTCATGTGGACAAGTCCTCAACCAGCATCCTCTCCAACCTGGGTTTCGTTCCCCCGGAGAGCGCCTTTACCTGCGCAGAGTTTCACGATTTCAGGAATCTGCACCGGATCCGGAAGGAACACCCCTATTTTGAAAAATGTAATGTGGTCTGCTGCTCCGACGCCCACTATCTGGAAGATATACATGAGCCGGAGTATCAGATCTGGACTAAGGGGCGGGATATTCCGGATATACTTGACGCATTGAAGAATGGCTGTTTTGTTCACTAGCGTTTTCTCAGAAAGCATCCGGATCATTGCCGTTTTCCTTCTGATCAGTTCGGTTTTATTTCCAAGGCTTTCCGGCTTTGATACGAATTTTGAGATCTTCAGCTACGGTGGTTTTACATTGATCGACGGTAATTTTCTGGTGAGGGGAGTACTGCTTTTCATTTTCAGCATCATCCTTCATGAAGGATTTTCCATGCAGAAAGATCTCACTCAACGAGCTGTCGGCCAGAGTCGGGATATCAACTGTCAATCTGTCCAATTTAAAGACCGGGAAAGTAAAAGCAGTCCGCTTCTCCACACTGGACGCCATCTGCGATGTCCTGGACTGCCAGCCCGGAGATATCCTGGAATACCAGAGAAAAGAATAATCACCAAGTTTCTTTGAACATAAGTAAAACTCCGATATAAATTGAAAATTTCCTATCTGAACTCACAGCACGGATCCAGGTGTTGCTAACGGCGAATTAGAGCGAAGCGTCCTGAGCCGGGAGCAACACCTGGATCCGTGCGTCTGCACAGTCACATATAATTTTCAATCTATATCAGAGTTTTCTCTATGTCAGAGAGGCTTTCCCGACATCATATTATATGTTTCTTCTTAAAGATGATAAGACAGATCACGATGACCACCACACTGAGCACGACCACCGCAGGATACCCGTTATCCAGGCCCGGCATATCTCGGAAGTTCATTCCGAACCACCCTGTGATCAAGGTCAGCGGAAAGAAGATGGTGGACAGCACGGTCAGGAACTGCATATTGCTGTTCTGGCGGGCATCGATCTGGGCTTGATAGGCTTCTTTTACCTGCTGGGCATATTCCAGAAGATGATTTGTCCGGCTCATAAGCCGATCGGCACGGTCTGTCAGAGTGCCGAAATATTTCAACTGTTTCTTCAGGAAGAAGCCATTCTCATTTTCTTCCAGTTCCTTTGTAAAATCCATGATCTCATCATAATAACTCCGCAGGTTCAGAAGTTCTCTGCGGATCGGCATCAGCTTGGACTGAAAGTTTTCGATATGCTCCTGGCTGATGTCCTCTTCCATTCTAAGGAGTCGTCTCTCGTAAGCTACAAGCATCTCCAGATCGCGGCTGATAAATTCTGAAATATAGTTATAAATGAAACGTTCTTTTGTCTCGCCCTGATGTGTGCGCTTCTGCTGAATCCGCCGGATCAGGCGGGCAGAAAAGTCCTCATCGTCCACGATCACCACGTTGCTCCTGTTGACGAAGAGATACATCCGGTACCTGCTTCCAAGCACATCCAGCAGCTTGGGAATACAGAGTGTTCCCACCACGCATTCCTGCTGGTTCTCCAGCCGGCAAAATCCGATCTTCGCCAGCTGGATCTCATTTTCATAAACAATGCCTACCTTTGCCAGCATCTGATCCGCATTCCGGGAATTCGTCAGAAAAACCGCCGGTCCCGGATCGGCTTCCCACTCTTCCATTTCTACTGGAATCATCTGCTCGCCAAACCTGAATATCATCCTATCACCTTACTGTTTTTATTTTTCCTCGTCCGCCCCTTCTCCGGTCTATCCCTGATTTCTCTGCGCAGCCCTGTCATATGCCTCCTGGTAAAGAACCTCCTGTGAATTGATGGGCTCTCCCTCGCATTTCACAAGGGTATATCTTCCGTCCGGTCCCTCCTGACGAGCCTTCTTGTTGTCGCTGAGCATCAGATCGAAAATTCCCTGGATCCGCTCCCTAATCGGCTGGTAATAGACAGGTGCGGCAACCTCCACACGTTTTACCGTATTCCTTGTCATAAAGTCTGCGGATGAGATGTAGTATTTTCTTCTTTCTCCACATCCGAAGATATAGATTCTGGAGTGCTCCAGGAACCTGCCTACAATGCTGATGATCCGGATATTCTCTGTCTCTCCAGGAATACCGGGGATCAGACAGCTGATACCGCGGACGATCATGTCAATCTTCACACCTGCACAGGACGCCTCGGCAAGTTTATCAATGATTCTCTTATCAGTGAGTGAATTCAGCTTCAGTCCGATATATGCCTCTTCGCCATTTTTGCTCCGGACGATCTCTTCTTCGATCATATCGATCACATTCTGCTGCAGGCACTTGGGTGCCACAAGAAGATGATCAGACTCCTCAACAGTCTCTCCCTTTGCAAGAGCCTGGAACACTCTGGCCGCATCCATACCAATCTGCTCATTTGCGGTCATAAGGGAAAGGTCTGTATACAGACGTGCAGTCTTCTCATTATAGTTTCCTGTTCCGATCTGAGTAATGTACTCGATACCATCCTCGCCTTTCCGGGTGATCAGGCAGAGCTTGGAGTGTACTTTATATCCCTCCAGTCCGTAAATGATCTGACATCCTGCCTTCTCGAGCATACGGGACCAGCGGATATTGTTTTCCTCGTCAAATCTGGCACGAAGCTCTACAAGCACGACTACTTCTTTTCCGTTCTCGGCAGCCTCGCAGAGTGCTTCTACAACCTTGCTCTGTTTTGCCAGGCGGTAAAGAGTCATCTTAATAGAGATCACACTGCTGTCCTCAGCCGCCTCATGCAGCATATTGAGGAAGGGACGGATAGACTCATATGGATAAGAAAGCAACTTGTCCTCTTCGCGAATCTGCTGCAGGATGCTCTCTCCGCTCCGGAAGGAAGCGGACTTCTGGGGAACACGTCTCTCATAGAAGAGCTCCGGATTCATGCGCAGAAGATCCTGGATCTTGTATACAAAGGAAAGATCAAGAGGAGCTTCACTGCGGAACACTCTCTCGGAAGAAACGTCCAGGTAACGGCAGAGAGACTCCACCACTGTCTCGTCGATCTCTCTGGACATATCCAGACGCACCGGAGAAAGTTTCTTTCTCTCCTTCATCAGGTCCGCCATAAACTCTCTGTAATCCAGATCCTCGTCATAGAGGGCGTCTGCATCAATATCAGCGTTTCTGACCACGCGGATCAGAGATTTTCCCTTTACTTTGTATCCTTTAAATACTTTTCCGATATAGTGAAGGATCAGATCCTCGGACAGCATATATCTGCCTTTTCCTCCCGGGATTTCGATCAGTCTCTCCAGCATGCTGTTAGTACACGGGATGATACCGATACGCTCCTTTCCGCTTCTCGTCTCGAGAACAACCACTGCATATATCTCTTCGTTCTTAAGGAACGGGAATGGCTGTCTCTTTCCTACGATCGTGGGAGAACTTAAGGGCAGGATCTCATGATTAAAATACTGCTCCAGATATTTTTTCTCTTCTGATTTTGCCATATTGAAATCGATCAGAGTGATCCCGTATTCTCTTACCTGCTCCATCACATCTTTGTAAGCGGCGTCTTTCTTCTTGTTCAGACGCCTTACTTCCTTCAGGATAGCCTTGATCTGTTCCTCAGACGTCATCTTCGTCTTATTATCTCTGATCTTCTTGTTCACCATCATCTGGTCCTGCAGAGATCCTACACGCACCATGAAAAATTCATCCAGATTGCTCTGGTAAATAGAAACGAAATTCATCCTCTCACAAAGAGGCACCTCCTTATTCTCCGCCTCTTCCAGAACTCTTTCGTTAAATTTCAGCCAGGACAGTTCCCTGTTCATATATATAGCTGTCATCATATTCCTCCTTCGTAAATTCCTTTTCTTTTGATTTTCTGATATTATCAGCAAAGTTTGCTGCCGTTTGCCATCAGTTTAAACTTGCAGTCCAGACGCTCGGCAGCTCTCCTGCACATCATCATGCGCTTTAAAAATATTTCGAAATAATCCATCACTGTGCAGATGGAATCATCTAATTCAAGCTCCATTTGTATAATACGCTTTTCTTTGTGAATAATCAACTTCGAACTTAAAGCCGCATAATTTACCCGGTCATGGATGTCAAAGGATGCCGGGTTCGGATTCTGTACGCGGTTCCGGCGCACATCTGTCTTATCCGCCAGGATCAGCGCCGCAGATACTTCATCCACCGCTGTTCCTGTAGCCTCATCATGGTGTCCGATGGCCGTGGACACCACGAGGATATCCTTAAGTGGCATATCCGTTTCCTTCAGGATCTGATACGCCAGGATAGCCCCGCTGTGTGCATGGTCATGCCGGTTGATACTGTTTCCGATGTCATGCATATATCCCGCGATCCTTGCAAGCTCGATCTTGTGATTGCCATATCCCAGCTCTTTCAGGATCTTTCCCGCTGTTTCCGCGGTTTTCGACGCATGTTTCCTGGAATGCTCCGTATACCCAAGCTCATTGAGAGTGGCATTTCCCTTTTCGATCAGAAGATTGATCTCTTCATTTTCCCTGATCTGTTTATAGTCTGTCTTATATTCTGTCTTCATAAGGCCGCCTCCCGAATCTTAACTTTCTCACAGTCTCCTGACTGCCTCCATAGCCAGAGCAGATCTCTCGCACTCTCCGGTAGTCATGGTGATCTGCCAGCAGAGCGTACTCCCTTTCATGTGTTCGGAAGCGTAGCTCAGCCCGTTGGTCCTCTCGTCCAGGAAAGGACGGTCGATCTGATTCGGATCTCCCAGAAGGATGATCTTCGTATCCTTCCCCGCTCTGGTTATGATGCCCTTGATCTGATCCGGAGTTGTATTCTGCGCCTCGTCAATGATCAGGTATGTCTTAACGATGGAACGGCCCCGTATGTAGTTGAGTGCCTCCGCCTGGATGATGCCCCTGCCGAAGATCTCGTCGATCTTGCCCTGCAGTTCCTCTTCATCCTCATAGCGTTCCTCTTCATTGGAGTCAATAAGCTGCTCAAGATTGTCAATAATGGGCCGCATGAGCGGGGATATTTTTTCCTGCTCATCCCCGGGAAGAAAACCGATATCATCATCGAACTGTGCATTTGGCCGGCAGACAAGGATCCTTCTGTACTCTCCGGTCGGATGGTTCAGCAGTTTTTCGAGCCCTACTGCCAGCGAATAGAATGTCTTGCTTGTGCCCGCCATGCCCTTCACAATGACCAGCGGCGCCTTGTCGGCGGGCTGCATCAATGCCTCTTGGAGAAAATACTGACCGGCATTTCTAGGTGAGATCCCGTAAGGAGAACTTTTACGGTACTCCAACTTGCGGATCACTCCGTTCTCTACTCTTCCAAGCTGTGTCTTTTTCGCTGACTGATCCGCCTTCAGTATCACGAACTGATTTTCCTCAAGCTTCGGTACGTAGCTTTCCCCATGATCATCCAGCACATACACCTGATCCACAGGAACTCCCTTTTTCTTGAAGTTTTTGAACAGCTCTTCCGGCACGTACAGTTCACACCTTCCACTGTACTGGTTCTCATGTTCCAGAACCTGATCCCGGGTAAAGTCCTCGGCGCAGATTCCAAGGATCTGTGCCTTGATCCTCAGCAGGATATCTTTTGTCACCAGGATCACCTGCTCGCTGACAGTCCGGGACAGTCCCAGACATACTTTAAGAATCCGGTTATCCATCACCTCTGCGGACAAGTCTTCGGGCAGAACCACATCGACAAAATTCTTCTCCACACGGAGAGTCCCTCCATTTTCAAGAGGCACTCCCTGGAGCATATCTCCTCTCTGCCGCAGCTGTTCCAGAAAGCGGATAACCTTCCGTGCATTTGCTCCGATCTCACCTTCCGCTTTCTTAAAATGATCCAGTTCTTCCAGGACCACCATGGGAAGCACCACTTCATTGTCCTCAAAACTCTCGAGGGCATAAGGTGCCTGAAGAAGGATATTCGTATCAACAACGTAAATTTTAACCATACAGATTCCTCTCATCAGATTATTATAATTCGTTAACTATTTTATAATAAAGTGGCAGGCGATGGGGTAAGAGAAATGTTAAATCTGTGTTAAAACAGCTGTTGTCTAAAAGAAAGCCGCCTCATCCGGCAGAATAGAAACAGAAAATCCTCAGACAGTTTCCTGCTGAGGACTCCTTCTCTGAGCGGAGACGGAGGGATTCGAACCCTCGTGCCCCGGAGGGCAAACGCATTTCGAGTGCGCCCCGTTATGACCACTTCGATACGTCTCCATACTATGTTGTGTGTCTGAAGAACAGCTCTTCGCGACAGCTTATTTATTATATCAGATAACAGACAAAAAGAAAAGAGCAAAATTTCTGTTTAGCGCACTAACTTCAGTGATTGATCTTCTGGGGTGTCGTCATCGCCGGGATGCTGAATGTGGTGTTTGTATAATAGACCAGAAGCTCGGTTCCCTCCGGACTGCATGTATAGGGCTGACCATTCAGTGTGACCACGTTGGTCATGGGGCCGACATTGAGCTGCAGAGAATTGTCTTCTGACGTCAGATTTTCATCAAAATATCCCAGCACAACCTGCTGCCCTCTTCTGAGGGATGTGATGATCTCTGCCCGGTACTGAGGCGGATAGACCGCAGGCACAGGCAGGTTCGCATCATAGAATACAGCCACGCGCAGTCCTGCCCGAAGACGAACATTATCTATCACAGTTGTATCGCCAGAAACTATTACATTCACAATGTTGGAATTACTGATCACGGAGAGCATCATGGAACAACAGGAATCTCCCCGGTTCACACTCTGGATCACTCCCTCGATCTTCTCAAACGTCTCATAAGCCATAATATAAAAAAACCTTTTTTCTTTATATTATGACACTGCAGGAGAAAGGTGTTTGCCGTTTCCTACTGTATTCCTCAAACATCTGTTACCTGCTGAAAAAGAGAGCCGTCAGTGCCTGTGCTCCATATCGTCATAGACCTCAGCGAACCTGGCTGCAAAAGAGGCAGGCTCTCCTCCTGCGTACAGATGGGAAACATCTCCCAGTCTGAGTCCCCGAAAATAAGCGGTTCCTCGTTGGCGCTCCTCTGTCACTATCTCTGTGACAGAAGTCGGGGCAAGAGCGAGGCTGTGCCACAGAACAAAGGGAGATACATTCCACAGCCTTGACAGGAGCACGCAGGTAATGCCAAAATGACAGAAGAAAGTTACCGTATCTGTAGAAGCTCTCTCCACCCGATAGTGATCCTGCTCTCTGACATATCCGCGATCTGCCAGGAAATCATCAAAAGCCTGGATAACACTGTCATAACACTGTACCATATCAGAGCATCGTGCCGCCTCAGAATCTCTCCACCTGTCCCGGTCAAAATACTCCGGATGCTCCGTCCAATATGCAGGGACCATATCCCATACTACACGGGGAACATACTTTCCATCTTTCATTCTTACATTCTGATAGGCATCTGAGAATCCAGGGTGTTCGTTCAGGTCCACCCGTGCCGGGAACTCCTCCAGCCAGTCCAGAGTTTCCGCCGTAAGACCTGTCTTATCAAGACTGTACGCGGCAGTATCCTGTGCACGCCCAAGAGGAGACACAAAGCAGGTACCCAGATTCATATCTGGAGCTGCCTCAGCCAGAAGTGCCGCCTCCCTGTGCCCCTTTTCCGTCAAAGTATCGTTCACGTAGTCCGGATCTCCATGTCTGATCAATAATATCCTCATACTTTTCTCCCGTATCATTTATCCGGCAGAATCATAACAGACTCTGCCCTTTCATTATCTCTTTCTGCATTGATTCCTTATGCCGGCTTGCTCTCAGTGGATATCGCAGATATCCAGCTGTCTCTCCAGCCATCTTCCTGCCATCTCGGGCCACATCCCGACTTCCGGGAAGATCCTTCGCAGGACTTTCTTCATCTCTGCCGTCCATTTCTCAGGTTTCTGCTCTGTAAGTCCATACTGACGCAGAATCTCCTCCCCCTTATCTACAGGATAAGACGTTCTTCCTTCCTTTATGGCATTGCCCAGCAAACGGATCTGCTCCAGAGTATAGGGCTCCCAGTATCTGCATTCCATCCAGTCCTCATCTGCAACGGACATCCCGTGCACCCCCTCTGTAAATACATGATGGGCAAAGGGAACTTGTGCCTTTCTGCATGCTTCGGCAAACAGATAGCTGTTCTCCACAGGAACTGTATCATCCGAAGCTGTCTGCCACAGGAAACAGGGCGGCGTATCCGGTGCCACATGCTTTTCAAGTGACATATATTCCAGTTCTTCCTCTGACGGCTCCTCCCCGAACAGTGCAGTAAAAGAATCTCTGTGAGCGTACTCTCCGGATGTGATCACAGGATAGGCAAGTATAGCGGCATCAGGGCGATTGGAAATCCGGTCATACTCCGGTCT
The DNA here is from genome assembly GCA_019115765.1 of Candidatus Mediterraneibacter stercoripullorum. Classification (GTDB taxonomy): domain Bacteria; phylum Bacillota; class Clostridia; order Lachnospirales; family Lachnospiraceae; genus Mediterraneibacter; species Mediterraneibacter stercoripullorum. The sequence continues at coordinate 25,902 of DXCZ01000036.1, forward strand.
TGGATCCTTAATATCTTCACAGTGGACACACAGACTGGCACACAGATGGCCTCCTGCTGAAAAGCCACACACCACAAGCTTCTCCGGATCGATCCTGCACATTTCCGCATGTCTGCGGATGAGGCGTACCGCTCTGGAAATATCATGCAGCGGCTGAAGCTTCGCAGGCGTATCCAGCACATTTATGGTATATGCAAGCACAAATACGTTATATCCCATACTGTAAAATCTGCGGGCAACTATATCCCCCTCTGACACAGACACATGTCTGTATCCGCCGCCGGGAACTACAAGCATGCAGGGACGTATCTTCTGATCCTCATGAATATAGCTGACCATAAGCGGAATAAATCCATATGCCGCCGGATATGAATATTCTTCTGACTTCCAGATCTCTATTCTCTGTCCAATCATCACTCATTCCTCCATAGATAATTTTCTTAAGTTCTTAAGAACAAAGCGGAGCGTAGACCTAATACCCCGATGTTTGCATCGTTTCTCGTTTGATGCCTCGTATGCTTGCATCGGGCTCTTTGAATTACTTTGACTGTAAAAGGCTCCTGCCATATCCGGCAGAAGCCTGTCTGTTTCAGTATTGCTCAGTGCTTTGCATTTTCAAAGCAGGGAACGATCTTTTCCGCGTCCAGATAGGAGTTCTCCGCCTCATAAAATTTTTCATTTTCCACAGCTTCCGCAAGGCTGACATCGATAGGCATCTTGCCAAGTACTGGAAGGTCCAGCCCCTCCGCGACCTCATCGATATGGCTCTCGCCGAAGATCCGGATCTCCTTTCTGCAGTCCGGACATTTCACATAACTGTAATTCTCCACAATTCCAAGCACCGGTATGTTCATCTGTTTTGCCATGTTATAGGCCTTTTTCACGATCATCTGAACCAGATCCTGAGGAGATGTGACGATCACAACTCCATCCACCGGGAGGGACTGGAACACTGTCAGCGGAACATCTCCTGTTCCAGGAGGCATGTCCACGAACAGATAATCAATGTCTCCCCACATCACGTCAGTCCAGAACTGCTTTACCACTCCCGCGATAATAGGTCCTCTCCAGATCACCGGAGCATCTTCGTCCTCCAGAAGGAGATTGACGGACATAATCCTTGTCTCATCCTTTGCGATGCAGGGCAGAATGCTGTCCTCTGTTCCTCTTGCTTTCTCATGAATCCCGTACATCTTCGGAATGGACGGGCCTGTGATATCCGCATCCAGGATACCTACTGTATATCCTTTCTCCCGCATCATTCTTGCAAGAGACGCTGTGACAAGGGATTTTCCCACGCCGCCCTTGCCGCTGACCACACCGATCACTCTCTTGATCGATGAGTACTGATTTGCAGGCTCACGGAAATCTTCTTTCTTGCTGCTGCATGAATCTGCATGGGCACAGCCCGCGCATGACTCCTGGGTGCAGCCTCCGTTGTTCTGCTCTTCTGTCATAACCTGATACCTTCTCTCTTATATGATCCGATCCCACAGGCACTCCATGAGTAACTGCTTCCAGCGTCCGAAATGTCCTGCAGTCAGTCCGTTCACAGTATATCACACTTTGTGATTGAATTGTATATATTTTTATCAGAGCTGCATCTGCGCGGCACTGCTCTCCAGCTGTGACTTCGTGGTGCGCATCTCTTCCACTTCCTCCTCTGTGACCTTATCCAGCCGGCACTTTGTGACCAGCTTCCTAAGCCGGGTGATATCCGTCTTCACTTGTTTCTTCACGGATTTGTCCAGCTGTTTTCCCGCATTCTTCAGAGCCTGTTCTGTCTTCGCCAGCAGACTCTGGGAATCGTTCAGCACTTCCATGGCTTCCCGCCGGATCTGATCCTGCCCGGCGTAATTGGCAGCATCAGCCATAGCCTGACGGATCTCCTCCTCAGACATCCTGTCATTGGCTGTGATGGTGATGGACTGTTCCTTCCCTGTATCCAGATCCCTGGCAGATACTTTCAGGATACCATTGGCGTCGATATCAAATGTCACCTCAATCTGAGGCACCCCTGCCGGAGCCGCCTTGATACCCTTGAGGCGGAACTTTCCGATAGTCTTGTTGTCCCTTGCCATGGGGCGCTCCCCCTGGAGCACATGGATCTCCACGGTACGCTGATAAGGAGCGGCGGTAGAGAAGATCCTGGAATACCGGGTAGGGAGAGTGGTGTTTCTGTCTACAAGCTTTGTCGCAACGCCTCCGACGGTCTCGATGGAAAGACTCATCGGCGTCACATCCAGAAGGAGCAGATCCTTTCCCGTATCCGCCGCCACGATTGCATTACCCTGAAGAGTGCTGCCAAGGATAGCAGCTCCTTTTGCCACACATTCGTCCGGATTGATATTCTTGGAAGGTTCCTTCCCCGTCATCTGGCGTACCTTTTCCTGGATCGCAGGAATCCTGGTGGAACCCCCTACCAGCAGGACTCTCCCCAGCTGAGACGGCGTGATCCTGGCATCATTAAGAGCATTCCTCACCGGATCCGCTGTCCGCTCGATCAGGTCGCTGACCAGTTCCTCGAACTTTGCCCTGGTCAGAGTCAGGTCCAGATGGACCGGCTCGCCCTTCACCTGAGTCAGATATGGAAGAACGATATGGGAACTTCCCGAAGAAGACAGTTCCTTCTTCGTCCGCTCCGCTGCGTCACGCACCCGCTGCATGGCAGCAAAATCCCGGCTCAGGTCTGTATGATGCTCTGCCTTGAAACTATTTACGATCCACTGAGCGATCCGGTCGTCAAAGTCATCTCCGCCCAGATGGTTATCTCCCGCTGTAGCCAGTACTTCTACTACACCGTCTCCGATCTCGATGATAGAAACGTCAAATGTACCGCCGCCCAGATCGTATACCATTACCTTCTGAGCCACTCCGTGGTTCAGTCCATAGGAAAGGGCCGCACTGGTAGGCTCGTTGATGATGCGGAGTACATTAAGGCCCGCGATCCTGCCCGCGTCCTTCGTCGCCTGTCTCTGTATATCATTAAAGTAAGCGGGAACTGTGATGACCGCATCGGTCACTGCCTCCCCCAGGAATTCCTCCGCGTCCTTCTTCAGCTGCCGGAGGATCATAGCGCTGATCGTCTGCGGCTTGTATTCCTTGCCGTCGATCTTCACGCTCCAGTTTGTTCCCATATGACGCTTCACCGAGCTGATGGTCCGGTCCGGATTAGTCACTGCCTGTCTTCTGGCACTCTCCCCTACCAGCTGCTCTCCTTTCTTCGTAAACGCCACTACACTGGGCGTGGTCATGCTGCCGGATGTTCCCGGTATAATGACCGGCATATTATTCTCGATCACAGAGACACAGCTGTTTGTCGTTCCCAGATCGATCCCGATTACTTTTCCCATTTTATCTGCTGCTCCTTCCTGTTGCATGACTGTAAGCCGGACTGCCCAGGACTGCTGTACTCCGGCTGTCCCGGGCAGTTTAGAGTCATTGCCCTGATATTAAATTTTACTATAAAACACGGCTCAGTCAATAGAATTCACAGTTCTTTTAGAAGGGTTTAGAAATGTTTCATAAAATTTACCGGATTATGCCCTGTAACCTTTCCCACATCCGTCTGTTCTGCTGTCAGAAAAAGGATGCCGTTCCTTATCCGTCACTCGCCCCCCAGCTCTTTTACTGCATCAAAGATCTTTTTCATGGAAACCTTCATCTCATCCCTGAAGATTCCCACCGGCACCTCGTTTCTTTGTAATATATGAGCATTGAAAGATCCATTATCATCCCTCCAAAAAAATAGTTGAAAAGCAGTTTTCTCTTCTTGAGAATACCGGTTTTCAACTATTCCTGTCAATATGTATGAATGTTCAATTGTTCTCGTAGGTCCCTCACTCTTTCCCACTGAAGCAGTACGTACACACTTTGCATGGCTCCAGTCCGATGGAAGCCAGAAGATCATCCAGTCTGTGATACCTCAGTGTGGTGAAGTTCTGCTGTCTGCGGATGCCCTCGATCATCTTCGCATAGCGGCAGCTGTCCGGATCTGTGTATTCCTCCAGCACCTCTTCCTTACACTCAGCTCCTTCTATCTCACTGATCACACGTCTGGTGATCAGCTCCATCTCTGAGTTGGATCTGGAGAAGTTCAGATATTTGCATCCATATACAAGAGGCGGGCAGGCAGGACGCACATGCACTTCCTTTGCTCCGCTCTGATAGAGGAATTCCGTAGTCTCACGAAGCTGGGTTCCCCGGACAATGGAATCGTCAATGAGGAGCAGACTCTTATCCTCGATCAGCGCCTGCACCGGGATCAGCTTCATCCTGGCGATCAGATTTCTCTGGCTCTGATTAGTGGGCATGAAGGATCTGGGCCAGGTCGGTGTGTATTTGATAAATGGTCTTGCGAATGGGATGCCTGATTCATTGGAATAGCCGATGGCATGGGCAGTCCCGGAGTCTGGAACTCCTGCCACGATATCCGGATGTACAGAGTCTCCGTCCCGTTTCGCCAGCATGCTTCCGCAGCGATAGCGCATCTCCTCCACATTGATTCCTTCATAAGAAGACGTGGAGTAGCCATAATATACCCACAGGAAGGAACAGATACGCATTTCTTCTCTGGCCGGAGACAAGGTCTCCACGCCCTCCGGCGTTACATAGACGATCTCTCCGGGCCCCAGCTCCTTGCAGTGGCTGTAGCCAAGATTCAGATAGGCGAAATTCTCAAATGAAACGCAATAAGCTCCTTCTTTCTTTCCGATCACCACCGGTGTCCTTCCCCAGCGGTCTCTGGCAGCGTAGATTCCGTCCTTCGTCATGATCAGAAGTGACATGGATCCGTCCACGATTTCCTGCACATAGCGGATTCCTTCCACAATGGAGTCCTTCCTGCAGATCAGAGAGCCCACCAGCTCTGTAGAGTTGATCTGTCCTCCGCTCATCTCCAGGAAATGAGAATGTCCATCTTTGTACGCTTTCTCAAGGAGCTCTGGCTGATTGTTGATCTTTCCTATCGTAGTGATGGCAAAGCTTCCAAGATGAGACTGTAGAAGCAGCGGCTGTGGCTCATAGTCTGAGATACACCCGATTCCCAGATTGCCATTCAGCTCTTCCACATCCCTCTCAAACTTAGTCCGGAACGGGGAATTCTCAATATTATGTATGGCGCGGTTGAATCCTCCCGCTCCATACACAGCCATCCCACCTCTTCTTGTTCCCAGATGAGAATGATAATCTACTCCGTAAAACAGCTCCAGTACGCAGTCAGTTTTTGACGCCACTCCAAAAAAACCACCCATTAAACATGTCCTCCTCTTCATCTTGCAGATTTGATATGATATATTTGCGCTTAACAACGACAGGGCTTTCCCCAAGCCCTGCCGTAATAAAACCAAACTATAAATTGCTGCCGGGATCCTGTTGTCCTGCCCGGCACTTGTCTGATATTTGCGAACAACTTATCAGTTACAGAATAAAGGAAAACCCCGCCGCAAGTCAAGTATTCCCTTCTGTGTTTTTACATTTTCTTTTCTGATGTAATTACTGCCCCTTCCTGTTCTTCTCTCCTGCAGCCGCCAGTGTCAGGCACACAAACACCGCCGCAAAAACCAGCTGGATCCCGATGCCTCCCAGCACTTCCATCCTGACGTTTCCCCCGATGTTCCCGTGTTCTGTCAGAATGATGTTGACGTTTTCATACCAGTATACAGGCAGGAACTGAGCTGCCCGCCGGACGCCGCTGCTCAGCAGATCCATATCCACGAACACGCCGCAGATGAAACACATTCCAAGCCCAAGAAGATTCGTGATGCCGTTCAGCGCATTGGAAGACTTCACCAGGCTTCCCACCAGAAAAGCAAGGGACAGAGCGCACAGCAGCATAACAAAGGAATTCAGCAGATACCAGCCGCTCCTTCCGTTTCCAAGGAAATCACTGCCATACAGGAACACCACGGCCACACTGCATATCCCCCAAAGCCCCAGCGCCAGAACTCCGGCAGCTCCCAGCCCCTGAAGGGTCTGTACACGGGCCGGCATGGCGGACGCCTTCATCCGCCTGGGCAGGCTTCCTCTCCTGAAGCCCATGAGGATATACCCAAGCACATAGCAGAGCACGCTCAGGAACAGATAAGGAAGATACCGGTAGAAGTAGGCATAGGCAGGAGTCCTTCCCGCATTTCCGCTGAAATCAACCAGTTCCACTTCCGCGGTTTCCCGCTCACTCATGGCCTCCCCGATCTCATCTTCACTAAACCCTGCCGCCCCGTAAGTGCGGGCGAAGTTCAGAAAATTATTCATCTGCTGCTCTACATAATATCCGGTATAGGATCCGGGTACAGCTGTGACCTGTACTTTGTCATCTCCCAGGATACATTTCTCCATAAACTGTTCCGGAATCCGTATGATATAATCCACATTTCGGTAGAACAGATCCTCCTGGAGAGCTTCCCTGTCCTCTTCCAGCATAACAACTTTGTTGGTCCTTCCGATATAAGCGGCAAGACTCCTGGCCGCCGTACCGCCGTCTTTATCCACGATTCCCACAGGTATGCTCTCCGCCGCATAGTTTTCCACATCCTGCCTGGCAAACTGCTGGAACATGACCGTAATGCCGAAAAAGATCACCAGATACATAAGGATCACCCACATATTTTTCTTCGCGATCTTCATGTATATCCTAAATACTGTCATAGCGCTTCCTCCTTATGATCATGAATGTTCCGGCTGCCAGCAGCACGCACAGTCCTCCGAGGAGCAGCATATCCTGGGCATAGCGCTCCGGAGAATCGTATACATTGATACAATACATAGCATCCGAGATAAGAGCCGCCGGATTGATCCGGTTAAGCAGCGGGAAATTCCGGTCGACCATATTTTTCATATACTCGTTCATGAGCCCTGCCATAAAGCTCATGACCATGGATACACCGACCATGATCCCGATCTTCACTCCTTCTCCCATCCTGCCAATGCTGGTGATAAATATCCCCATGGTTACTCCGATCATACTTCCAATGAAAAGCACAGGAAGCATTTCCACGAAGGAGCCGCCGAACTCCAGCCTGAGAATGTATTTCATATATGCCAGCAGGATCACCATATTTATAAAATGCAGAGCAAAGGATACCAGGATCTCTGTCAGGATCATCCCCAGCCTGCTGACCGGACCGGCGCATCTCCTGGCCGCAAGAGGCGTCAGATTTGCCTGCAGCCCCATGGCGGACCCATATCCGATAAAGCATCCGTACAGGCAGGCCATTCCCATCATAGCATAGAAGAACTGAGCCGTACTGTCCGTTGTCCTTCCGCCCAGAGAGATCTGTTCCACAGTATCCCCATAGCTTTCCATAGACGCCAGCGCCGCATCCATCCCCTCCGGATGGAACTGTGCAACATCCTCCAGAGTCTCCTTTCCTTCTGTATAGCTCTCCAGAACCATCTGAAGGATAGTCTGGGGGAACCCGCTGCCTCCAACTGTAAGGGACGGTTCCGCCCCGGCATAAAATATACCGCTGATGCTGCCCTCTTCCAGCGCATCCTCTGCATCTTGTTCCGACATTTCCTCTGTCGCAAGCAGATCCGAATCCTGCTCCATGGAGTCCAGGAACAGGCGGAATGGCTCCTCCTTCTCCTCCGCCGGGGATACAACCGCCGCTCTCACTGTCTCAAAGTCTGCCTCCTCGATCTGACCGATGGATAAATACATCGCTGTCGTCAGTACAAGAGGGAAGACCAGGGGCCAGAATAGCATCGTTACATTCTTAATCTTTGTCAGAAAACTGTACCATATCATTGTCCACATATCTGTTCCTCCTGCTTTCCGTTTCGTTCCGTCAGATACCTCAGTCCCTGAGCTGCTTGCCTGTGATCTCAAGGAATACGTCATTGAGAGTGGGAAGCTCGGAGAACACTCTGCCGAAGGGGATATCCTTTTCCTGCAGATAGCTCAGGATCCGGATCAGATTATGCTTCGCCCCGGTGCACTTTGCCACCAGTTTCTGATCCTCATAGCGCACGTCAAACACATGGGGAAGTTCCCGGATCTCCGCCAGATCATCCGCTCCCAGTATGACCGCCTCTATGGTCACCGTCTCCCCTGTCTTGATCATACTCTTCAACTCTTCCTTGGTCCCTACGGCGATGCTCCTGCCGTGATCCATGATGGCAATCCGCGTACAGATCTGTTCCACTTCCTCCATATAATGGGAGGTGTACACAATGGTAGACCCCTGCCGGTTCAGTTCGCAGATTCCCTCCAGGATCCGGTTCCTGCTCTGTGGATCCACCGCTACAGTCGGCTCATCCAGAATGATCAGCTTCGGCCTGTGTGCGATCCCGCATGCAATATTCAGTCTCCGGAGCAGACCTCCGGACAGTTTCTTCGGGTAGGACTTCCTGTACTCCTCCAGTCCGGCGAAGCGGATGGCGTCCTCGACCAGTTCCCTTCTCTTCTTCCGGTCTCTCACATACAGACTGCAGAAACAGTCGATATTATCATAAACATTCAGTTCTTCAAATACCGCCACATCCTGCATGACGATCCCGATCTGGCTCTTCACCCGGTAATTGTCCGGCGACATCTCCTCCCCCATGATCCGGATGCTGCCCCGGTCATATTTCAGAAGGGCAAGCATACAGTTGATGGCCGTACTCTTTCCGCTTCCGTTTGGCCCCAGCAGGCCAAATATCTCCCCCTCCTTTACATCCAGATTAAAATGATCCAGAGCCAGTGTATTTCCGTATCGTTTCACAAGATTTTCTATTTTTATCATCATATCCGCACTCCTCCCGGCTGTTTTCTATATTCATATCATATCTTTCATCCCGGAAATATCACAGTGTATCGTGTCACAAAGGGGCATGACAAATGTCATATCCTCGTTCTTTTTCTTTGCTTTCTTCCTTTTATAGGATATAATGATATCATATAGATCATATGAGACGGGATCTGCTTCTGATCATGCAGATCTCTTCGGAAAGGAGCGGACCTTCCGTCCGTATATGCTATGAGAAATGTAAGGAACATGGCGGCACTGATGCTTTTATGTATGTTCTCCCTGTTTTTCATTCAGCCGGATATGGCATACATCCTGGCATTCCTGCTGGGTCTTGCTGTCTGCTGCGGAGACAGGTTTCTGGAAGCTGACCGGGTATTCGGAACTCTATGTGTCTGTTTCTGCGCTGCCGGACTACTGATTCCTGCGCTGGCACTTTATTTTCCTGCAGCGGGATACGGACTGTTCCGCCGCCGGATCTATTTCCCTGCGGCAGCATTTATCGTGGTATTCTGTATCCGGACCGCCGGTGTCCTGCCGCTGCCACTTCTCTGTCTTGAGCTTTTTGGTTTCCTGATTTCCTTTTTCTTTGCAGTGGAGGAAGCGGAGCTGGAACAGCTGGAAAAGACATTGCAGCGGACACAGGATGACAGCACGGAACGCGACCTCCTCCTGACAGAGAAAAACCGGTCTATCCAGGAAAAGCAGGACCATGAAATCTACACAGCTACCTTGCAGGAACGGAACCGGATCGCAAGGGAGATCCACGACAATGTTGGACACCTGCTCTCCCGTTCGATTCTGCTCGTAGGCGCCATAAAGGCTGTCAGCCGGGAGCAGGCACTTGCTCCTACACTAGATTCTCTGGACTCTACACTGAACTCTGCCATGGACAGCATCCGGGCAAGTGTCCACGATCTGCGGGATGAGGCGGTCAATCTAAACGAAGCACTCACCTCCCTTACCCGAGAGTTCACCTACTGTCCTGTAGACTATCAGTACGATGCAGGAAGGGACGTGCCCAGAGATGTGAAATACAGCTTTATCAGTATTTCCAGAGAAGCGCTGTCCAATATCATGCGTCACAGCGACGCTACAAAGGCTTCTCTCACGGTGCGGGAGCACCCGGCTCTGTATCAGCTCTGCATCGAGGACAACGGCACCCGGATCCGGCAGAGCGAGGGCGGTATGGGCCTTACCAACATGCGGGACAGAACGGAAAAGCTTGGCGGCAGCATTCATATTTCCACGGAAAACGGATTCCGTATCCTGATCACAGTACCGAAAAGGAGGCAGAATGATGAAACTGATATTGATTGACGACGACTGCCTCGTCGTAAGCGCACTGAAAATGATACTGGAAGCGCAGCCTGATTTCCAGGTTGCAGCCACTGCTTCCGACGGAAAGGACGCACTTTCCCTTTTCCGGGAACACCGGCCGGATGTGCTGCTCATGGACATCCGTATGAAAGAGACGGACGGTCTGAAGGCCGCTGAGGATATCCTGAAGGAATTTCCCTCTGCCAGGATTCTTCTGCTCACAACCTTCTCTGATGACGAATATATTATTAGGGCTCTGAAGCTTGGCGCAGCAGGATACCTTCTGAAACAGGACTACCAGAATATCGTTCCCGCGATCCGTGCCGCTGCTGCCGGACAGACCGTATTCGGTGATGAGATCGTCTCCCGGATTCCCGGGCTGATGGCACATTCCCGGCCGGCCTATGACTATGGATCTCACGGCATCAGTGAACGAGAGCTGGATGTGATCCGCCTGATTGCCGAAGGCCTGAGCAACAAAGAGATAGCAGCCCGCCTGTATCTGAGCGAAGGAACTGTGAGAAACTATTTAAGTATGATCCTTGATAAACTTGATCTGAGGGACCGCACCCAGGTTGCAGTATTTTATCTTGAGAGAAAATGACCCGATTATTGACCGCTTATTATGAAAAGGAGATGACAGCTATGTCACTGCACACATCAGATCTGGTGCTCGTCCCGGGACGCCAGCTAAAACCACTTGACACTATATCCGGATTCCAGGTACGTCCAGGATTCTTTCGTTTCTTCGGAGCTACTATCATTCCCGGAGGAGTTAATTTCGCCATCCAGTCCCACGGAGCCACTTCCTGCGAACTTCTGCTCTTCCACAGAGAAGCCGAAGAGCCTTTTGCTGCCCTGAAATTCCCCGAGAATTACAAGATTGGCTTCGTATACTCCATGATCGTCTTCGGACTGGATGTGGAGGAGTTTGAATATGCCTACCGCCTGGACGGCCCCTATGATGAGGAGAATGGCCTGCGCTTTGATAAGACAAAGATCCTGCTGGATCCCTACGCCCGTGCTGTCACTGGTCAGAGCCGCTGGGGATGCAAGAATAATACCAGCCACAGTTACCGTGCACGGGTGGTACACAATAACTTTGACTGGGGACTTGAACGCACCGATCCAATCCCTATGGAGGATCTGGTCATCTACGAGCTTCACGTCCGTGGTTTTACCAAGTCTCCCTCCTCAAATGTGGCCTGTCCCGGCACATTCCGGGGCCTGGAAGAGAAGATCCCGTACCTGAAACATCTTGGTGTGAACGCCGTAGAACTGATGCCGGTATTTGAATTTGATGAAATGCGGGATGAACGGTTCGTAGACGGAAAACAATTACTGGATTACTGGGGCTATAATCCGGTCAGTTTCTTCTCACCTAACACCAGTTATTCATACCAGATCGAATACAACCGGGAAGGAATGGAACTGAAACGGATGATCAAGGCTCTCCATGATAACGGCATCGACGTGATCCTGGACGTAGTGTTCAACCACACAGCGGAAGGGAATGAAAACGGCTCCTCCTTCTGTTTCAAAGGCTTTGATAACAACATTTATTATATGCTCACCCCCGACGGGAAGTATTACAACTTCAGCGGATGCGGCAATACGCTGAACTGTAACCATCCGGTGGTTCAGGAACTGATCCTGGACTGCCTGCGGTACTGGGTCACGGACTACCGGGTAGACGGGTTCCGTTTCGACCTTGCTTCCATCCTGGGGCGCAGCGAGAACGGTACGCCCCTGAACCAGCCGCCCCTCCTGAGAAGTCTGGCCTTTGACCCTATCCTGGGAAATGTAAAGCTCATTGCTGAGGCCTGGGATGCAGGCGGCCTCTATCAGGTCGGTTCCTTCCCGTCCTGGAAGCGCTGGGCGGAATGGAACGGCCGCTACCGGGATGACATGCGCTGCTTCCTGAAAGGTGACCCCGGCATGGCCGGCATCGCGGCTCAGAGAATGACCGGATCTCCTGACCTGTACGACCCCGTTTACCGGGGAGGCAACGCATCTGTCAACTTCCTTACCTGCCATGACGGATTCACACTGAACGATCTGTACAGCTACAACCAGAAGCACAATGAGGCAAACGGCTGGGACAACACAGATGGATTCGACGACAATAACAGTTGGAACTGCGGTGTGGAAGGCGATACAGATGATCCCTCCGTCCTGGCACTCCGCACCCGGATGATGAAAAATGCCTGTGCAGTACTCATGTGCAGCCGGGGAACGCCCATGTTTCTCTCTGGCGACGAATTCTGCGATACCCGCTTCGGCAACAACAACCCTTACTGCCAGGATAATGAAATCTCCTGGCTGAACTGGACTCTGCTGGATAAGAACAGCGACATGTTTGAATTCTTCCGCTACCTGATTGCATTCCGTATGGAACACGCTGCTATCCGCAAAGATCTGGAGCCAAGCTATATCGGCTTTCCGTCCATGAGTATCCACGGACTGATCCCCTGGGAGCCGGAAGCCCCCGAAAGTTCTTACGCTGCCTGCGTCCTCTTCTCCGGCTACGATGAGGAAAATGACAGAGAAGATCTGGTATATGTCGCTGTCAATGCCCACTGGGAAAGTGCACACCTGACCCTGCCGGATCTGCCGGAAGAATACTGCTGGAAGATAGCCGTCAACACCGGAGATCCAAAACAGCAGACCTTCACCGAAGCAGAAATGCCCACTGCGGAAAAGACATTGCTGCTGGGAGAACGGTCTGTGATCATATTCACCGGAGTGCGGAAGTAGAGGAATCCGGGTTTGTCACAGAGATAACGGAATCCGCAGGAAGAAGTTTTAGCTGTAATCAGCCGCGGCCTCCTGTTTCAAACGGGTTTGGGTTTGGAGACATTGTTGAAAATGAAACAGAAATTGCAAGTAAGATCAATGTAAGCGGGAGGGCAGATGTATTGCGGAAGGATGCGTTAAGCAGGAGCAGACGAAGACATTCAGCCCGGATTGTTAGAAAGAGAAGACAGGAGTCCCTCTGGACGAGTGTCTTCTCTTTCGTTATAATCCGTCTGAATGGCTGAGGAAGCGGGCGCCGCATCCTGAAGCAATACATCCGCCCTCCCGCGTCCCTTAGTCTATATACAGTTTCTGTTTTAATTTCATCCCCTGTCTCTGTGACAAACCCGGATTTATCTGCTGTAGAAGAGATAGGATCCGGTCTTGAGAAGAACCGCAGCAATCAGTATGGTCAGAGCTGTGTAGAATGCGGCCATATTGAAAAGGGACGCTGTCACTGTTACCAAAAGCAGGATCAGCATCAGAATGTCCATAACAGTTCCGCCACTTTTGTCATGGAGGTATTGGTTTCTCTCGTCCTGTTCTGAAAGATGTTGTTCTTTGAGAAGCATCCTGTTTTTCAGAAGTTTCCTGTTATGAATAATCCTGGAAATGACATAAATGATCCCACCGAAGAAAATGATGTCTCCAACCATATCTGCTAGATCCGTAACAATTCTGGAATCCCCTCCTCCCAGCTCGGCAACAACAATCATATAAATGATCATAAGGATCAGGATCATCCACGATATGCGAATCCGCCATCTGATCTTTTCCGAATAATTCTGTGTTTTATAATTCTTCATACTTCCTGTCCTCCTGTTCCTTGTTCTCCTTCAGGCAGCACAACTCTTCCACACTTACTCCAAACACCTGTGCCATACGGTAGGCCAGCATAAGAGAAGGACTGTACTGCTCTTTCTCGATAGAGATAATAGTCCTGTTCGACACATGAACCAGTTCCGCCAGCTGCTGCTGAGTCATTCCGGCAGCAAGCCGCATTTCCCTTATTTTCGTTTTCAAATCTCAGCCTCCCTCCTTATAGATCCCCTGCTTTTTAAGCATAAAACATTTGTATATATGAAGCTTACTTCATGTGAAGTTAACTTCATTATAGCATGCTTCTGAGAAATATACAACAGATTGGGGAAAATTGATAATAAAACAATCGAAGGAAATGGAGATATCAGCAGAACAAAAACAGAACAGGGAAGGAATCGAACAAAATACAAAAAAGAATGGCACCTGAAATCACAGGCACCATTCACAGATCATTCCTCAAAGGCTTCTTTCATTTTCTCCATGAAGCCTTTCTTTTTCTTTTTTTCTCCTTTATCATTCCGCTCACCATCCTCGGCCTGATTAAGGGTATTTCCTGTCAGTGCATCGAACTTGCGTAGTGCTTCCTTTGCCTCCTGACTGAGCTTCTCCGGGGTCTGAATCACAAGGGTGACATAGTGATCGCCCCGAACCTGAGAATTTCTCAGAGATGGAACGCCTTTTCCTTTCAGACGAACTTTTGTATCTGTCTTTGTTCCCGGCTGAACCTTATAGAGCACATCGCCGTCCACAGTCTTGATACGGATATCGCCTCCCAGAGCTGCAACCGCAAATGAGATCGGAACAGTGGAAAAGATATGCACATCCTGTCTCTGGAAGATGGGATGTCTTGACACATTGACTTCCACCAGCAGATCGCCACGGGGTCCGCCGTTGATTCCCGGTTCCCCTTTGTCACGGATACGTACACTCTGACCGTTATCGATACCGGCCGGTATCTTGACCTGAATTTTCTTTCTGCTGGATGTATAGCCGGTTCCCGCACAGTCCGGACACTTTTCCTTAATGATCTTTCCAGATCCGTTACAATTCGGACATGTCTGTACGTTCTGGACAGTGCCGAAGAAGGACTGAGAAGTGTATACAACCTGACCCTTTCCTCCGCACTTCGGACATGTTTCCGGAGAAGTTCCCGGCTTGGCTCCTGTTCCGTGGCAAGAACTGCAGGGATCCTTCAGTACGAGATCCAGTTCTTTCTCGCATCCGAAGACAGCCTCCTCAAATGTGATCCGAATACTCTTTCTGATATTAGCACCCTTCATGGGACCGTTGCTGCGACCTCTCCGTGCGCCGCTTCCGAACAAATCTCCAAAAATATCTCCAAAAATATCACTGAAATCAGCGCCGCTGAAATCAAAACCGCCGAATCCGCCGGCTCCACCGGCCCCTCCTTCGAAGGCGGCATGGCCGAACTGATCATACTGACGACGTTTTTCGGCGTCACTTAGGACAGCATAGGCCTCGGAAGCTTCCTTGAACTTTTTCTCAGCCTCTTTATCCCCGGGATTCATATCCGGATGATATTTTTTGGCAAGCGCGCGGTATGCTTTTTTGATCGTTGCTTCGTCAGCATCTCTGCTTACGCCGAGCACCTCATAGTAATCTCTCTTTGACTCTGCCATAACACGAATACTCTACCTTTCATTATCAGTAAAAAATCTACGCAGCCGTTTTGATGCGGTTCCGTAGAGTCTTATGTTACAGGCCCGCCGCCGGAGATGATCTCCGGCGGCAGGAACCGTCCGTAACTTTATACGTTCCAGTCTGCGCTGTAACCTTTTATATGATCTTATACTTCTTTGTAGTCGCCGTCTACAACGTCATCGCCCTGGTATCCTTCCGGTGCCGGGCCTGCGCCTGCTCCCGGATTCGGGCCGCCTGCTGCACCTGCGCCTGCCCCTGCTCCAGCCTGCTCATACATCTTTGTGAAAAGTTTCTGAGCACTTTCCATCAGTTTCTCTTTTGCAGCCTTAATCTCAGCCACATCAGATTCTGTTGTATTCTCCGGAGTGGATTTTGCAAGGACATCTTTCAGTGCCTGCATATCTGCCTCAACAGCAGCCTTGTCGTTTGCATCAAGTTTATCTCCTACGTCCTTGAGCGCTTTCTCTGTCTGGAATACCATAGCATCGGCCTCGTTCCTTGTATCGATGGCCTCTTTTCTCTTCTTATCCTGAGCTTCGAACTCAGCCGCCTCTTTGACAGCCTTATCGATCTCTGCATCAGACATATTAGATCCTGCTGTAATGGTAATATGCTGCTCTTTTCCTGTTCCCAGATCTTTTGCAGATACATTTACGATACCATTTGCATCGATATCGAATGTAACCTCGATCTGCGGTACTCCACGCGGAGCCGGCGGGATTCCATCCAGTCTGAACTGTCCGAGAGATTTGTTGTCTTTGGCGAACTGTCTCTCACCCTGTACTACGTTGATATCAACTGCTGTCTGATTATCTGCAGCTGTAGAGAAGATCTGGCTCTTCTTTGTCGGGATCGTAGTATTTCTCTCGATCAGTCTTGTAGCAACGCCTCCCATTGTCTCGATGGACAGTGAAAGCGGAGTGACATCCAGAAGAAGGATATCGCCTGCGCCGGCATCTCCTGCCAGCTTACCGCCCTGTACAGATGCACCCAGTGCAACACACTCGTCCGGATTCAGAGATTTGCTTGGCTCTTTGCCTGTCAGTCTCTTAACTTCTTCCTGAACAGCCGGGATACGGGTAGATCCACCTACCAGAAGTACCTGGCCAAGATCAGCTGCTGTAAGTCCTGCGTCAGAAAGGGCACGTCTTACCGGCTCTGCAGTCTTGTCAACAAGATCTCTTGTCAGTTCGTCGAATTTTGCTCTTGTCAGGTTCATGTCAAAGTGCTTCGGTCCCTCAGATGTTGCTGTAATGAACGGAAGGTTGATATTTGTCGTTGTTGCGCTTGAAAGCTCTTTCTTTGCTTTCTCAGCAGCCTCTTTCAGTCTCTGGAGAGCCATCTTGTCACCAGACAGGTCCACGCCCTCTTTTGCCTTGAAGTCTGCAAGCATATAATCTGTGATCTTCTGATCGAAATCATCACCACCCAGTCTGTTGTTTCCGGCTGTGGAGAGTACTTCGATAACGCCGTCACCAATCTCGATGATAGATACATCGAATGTACCACCACCAAGGTCATATACCATGATCTTCTGCTCTTTCTCATTGTCAAGTCCATATGCCAGTGCAGCTGCAGTAGGCTCGTTAATGATACGCTTTACATCAAGTCCTGCAATCTTTCCGGCATCCTTTGTAGCCTGACGCTGTGCATCGTTGAAGTATGCAGGAACTGTAATAACAGCTTCTGTTACTTTCTCTCCAAGGTATCCTTCTGCGTCTGCTTTCAGTTTCTGAAGAATCATCGCAGAAATCTCCTGCGGAGAATATTTCTTTCCATCACTGTCTACCTTGTAGTCTGTACCCATCTCTCTCTTAATAGAAGAGATTGTTCTGTTTGCATTTGTAACTGCCTGACGTTTTGCAGGCTCTCCTACCAGACGCTCACCTGTCTTTGTGAATGCCACAACGGACGGTGTAGTTCTTGCGCCTTCTGTGTTTGCGATGACTGTCGGCTGACCGCCTTCCATAACAGCCACGCAGCTGTTTGTCGTACCAAGGTCAATACCAATTATTTTTCCCATAGTAAAGCTCCTCCTTAAATATTTTCTTTATGCTGAATATAGTTAATACCTGCTTTGATGTTCGGCTCGCTAGGCTCGAAAGAACCTCGCCAATCTTCCCGAACGACTTTCGCACTAGATTCGAAAGGACCTCATCAAGTGCTGCCTGGATGTTCGGCTCGCTAGGCTCGAAAACACCTCGCCAACCTCCCCGAACGACTTTCGCACTAGATTCGAAAGGACCTCATCAAGTGCTCAATGTCAGTTTGCTACCTTTACCATGCTGTGTCTTACGACGCTGTCACGATATGTGTAGCCTTTCTGGAATTCCTCGGCTATGATATTCTCGCCAAGTTCCTCGTCCTCCACATGCATCACTGCATTATGGAAATCCGGATTGAACTCCTTGCCCACAGCTTCGATCGGCTTGACTCCGATGGAATCCAGCGTGGTCATCAGCTGTTTATAGATCTTTTCCATCCCTTCTGCAAAAGGTGTGGATCGCTCATCCTCCGGCATGGACGCAAGTCCGCGTTCGAAATTATCGACCACTGGAAGGATCTTTTCTATGATATCTTTCGCGCCTATCTCGTACATCTGAGACTTCTCCTTTTCTGTACGCTTGCGGAAGTTATCAAACTCTGCCATCTGGCGGGTGAGCCGATCGGTCAATTCGTCAATCTTCTCATCTTTCTTATCCTTTTTATTCTTCTTCCCGAAGAATTTCTTCTTCTCACCTTTGGCTTCTTCCTTGTTTACGGATTCCTCAGACTTCTGTCCGGAATCATCACAGCTCTCCTGAGCCTCTTCCGTTTCTCCGGCCGCATCCTGCGCATCTGTATTGTCCGCGCTCTCCACGTTTTCATCCGTCTTACCAGAAGCCTGCTCTGTCTGAGCTTCCTCAGCCGCTTTAGCCTTAGCCTCTTCCACGGCCTCTTTTACCATATCTTCCTTACTCATGTTCTCTGTCACCAGCTTTCCACCTTCCTATTCTTTGGGATCTTTATTATAAATCGCATCCAACTCATTCTGAAGAGTCTTCAGCGTCTTCATGACATGTTCATAGTCCATTCGTTTCGGACCGATGATACCGATCGTTCCCTTCATGCCCTCACCCAGTTCGTAAGTAGCTGTCACGACACTGCAGTCCTTCATGGTCTTCACAGGTGCCTCGTCTCCGATATAAACCTGAATCCCGTGACTGTTCTCACTTGCCAGTGTCTCTGTGACAAGATCAGCAAGCTGCTGTTTTTCCTCAAATGCACTGATGATCTCCTGGGCGCTCTGCTTGTCGCTCAGTTCCGGATATTTGAAAATATTCGTCGCGCCGCTGGTATAGATCTGCATGTCATCTTCCACATGTATGATCTCTGCCACTGCGTCAAGCACATGTCCCACCACCTCGCTGTGTATCCCGGCCTGTTCCTTCAGGCGGGCGATCAATCCGAGAGTGATCTGATCAATGGACATACCGTTCAGCGTTGTATTGAGAAGCATATTCAGCTTCAGCAGCGTCTCATTGCTTAGTGTTTCACCAACTTCGATTATTTTATTCTTGATCACATTGCCGCCGAGAACGATAACTGCCACAATCTGTTCCTCATCCACCTGAGACAGCTGAATGAACTTCAGTGTGTTGCGGTTGTTGATCGGAGAAGAAACCATTGTGGCATAATTGGTATTTGCAGCCAGGACTCTTGCGGCCTGCTTCAGGACCTGTTCCACTTTGTCGGTCTTCTCCAGAAGTCCATTCTCACGCTCTGTGATCTCCTGTTCCTTTTCCTCCATCAGCATATCAACATAAAGCCGATACCCTTTATCAGAAGGAATCCGTCCCGCTGATGTATGGGGCTGAAAAATATATCCCAGATCCTCCAGATCCGCCATCTCGTTACGGATCGTCGCGGAACTCAGGTTCAGATCCGTGTACTTCGTAAGGGTACGGGATCCGACCGGTTCTCCCGTCTCAAGGTAGTTCTGTATGATAGCCTTTAATATGATAAGCTTTCTATCGCTTAACGTATTATCTGCCGCCACGTCACTGCCTCCCTTCTTCTGTCCGATCTGAATCGTAATACGTCGGTGTCCTTCCGGAAGGGATCCTGTCAGGATCATTTTGTTATTAGCACTCTTTTCGTTTGAGTGCTAACACCTTCCGTATATTAAGATAGCACCCTGTTTTCGGTTTGTCAACACTGTTTATGGATTTTTTATGGAAAATCGGCAGAGTCAGGCTGCTGTTCATTCGTTTTCAAACGTCCGCCGTAACGGAGCTGTGTTATCCCGTTATGGCTGGAAGTCGAAAGACGTCTGAACATTATCCTAAAAGTCAAAGCAACCGTCAGAACATGAATTCTACAAAAACGAGGTTGCTAACATCTGTTCCTCTCTCTGTCAGAAGGATCCGTTCTCCATTCAGAAGGATCAGTCCTTCTTTTTCCAGCTTTTTCAGTTGGAGACCATAGATTTCATTGATATCACTGTGAAAGGCATGGGCAAAGTCCGTGCGGGATATCCCGTCCGTCTTTCGAAGGCCCAGGAACATGAACTCTTCCATGCAGTCTTGAATGGACAGTTTTTCCACATCTTCATATATATTTATGTCAGATCTTTCTGTGCGGAATGCTTTCATATATATATCTATATCCGCAGTGTTGTGAAATCTCCGGCTGTTTACAAGGGATGAAGCGCCAAGCCCAAGGCCGAGGTATTCTTTTCTATCCCAGTAGCCAAGATTATGCCTGCACTCATAGCCCGGCCTGGCGTAATTGGATATTTCATACCGGCGATACCCCCGTTCCTCGAGAAAGCTTTTCGTTCTCTTATAGATCCGGCGCTCCTCATCTTCATCCGGAAGAGGCGGCCAGGCATTTCCGTCATTATTCTGGTGCCCGTATCTGTCGTAAAATGGAGTTCCCTCTTCCACGATCAGACTATAGGCGGAGATATGCTCCGGCCCCAGGTCGGCTGTCTTTGTCAGAGTTGTCTCCCAGCTCTGTACCGTCTGGCCGGGTATAGCAGAGATCAGGTCAATATTAATATTCTGAAATCCGGCTCTTCTGGCCTGCTCATACGTTTCCAGGAATTCCTTATAAGTATGGATCCGCCCCAGCAGACGGAGTTCCCGGTCATCCGCAGACTGCAGGCCGATGCTCAGACGATTGACCCCCACCTCTTTCCAGACGGCCAGCTTCTCCTCCGTGACAGTCCCCGGATTGACTTCCATAGTAATCTCCGCATCATCCCGGATCCGGAAGCTTTCGTAAAGAGCAGCAAAAATCCGGGCGGTGTCATCCCCGTCCAGAATCGATGGAGTTCCCCCGCCCACAAAAACCGTGCTTACACAGTATTCTTTATACTCTTCTTTCTTTCCCCTGATCTCCGTTTCCAGTGCACGGACATAGGCCTTTCTGGTCTCTTCGTCCGTCGGACCAGAGAGAAAATCGCAGTATGCGCATTTTCTCGCACAGAATGGAATATGCACATACAGCTCCAGCTCTTTCTCCCCCTTTACATGGGTCCCTGATCCATTCTCTCCATTTTCAGAGATCTTCTGCCTTTTCTCAGTCATCATCCAGTTTCAGCACGCTCATAAATGCCTTCTGCGGGATTTCTACGTTTCCCACCTGGCGCATGCGCTTCTTTCCTTCCTTCTGCTTTTCCAGCAGTTTCTTCTTACGCGAAATGTCACCGCCGTAACACTTTGCAAGTACATCTTTTCTCATTGCCTTCACAGTCTCCCGGGCAATAATCTTGCTTCCGATGGCAGCCTGGATCGGGATCTCGAACAGCTGTCTCGGAATCTCGGCTTTCAGCTTCTCGCACATCTTTCTGCCTCGTTCATAGGCGCTTCCTTCAAAGACAATAAAGGAAAGGGCGTCCACCTCTTCCTTGTTGATCAGGATATCCAGCTTCACCAGCTCGGATCTCTGATAGCCAAGCATCTCGTAGTCAAAGGACGCATACCCTCTGGAACGGGATTTCAGAGCGTCAAAAAAGTCATAAATAATCTCGTTGAGAGGCAGATGGTAGTGAAGCACCGCACGCTTCTCTTCGATATATTCCATGCCCTGATATATACCTCTGCGCTCCTGGCACAGATCCATGATTGCTCCGATATACTCAGAGGTGACCATGATCTCCGCCTTTACCATAGGTTCTTCCATATATTCGATCTCAGAAGGATCCGGCATGTTGGTGGGATTGGTCAGATCCATGATCTCCCCGTTGGTCTTGTGCACCTTGTAGATAACGCTGGGCGCGGTAGTGACCAGATCCAGGCCATACTCTCTCTCCAGTCTTTCCTGGATGATCTCCAGATGGAGCAGACCCAGGAATCCGCAGCGGAAACCAAATCCCAGCGCCGCTGACGTCTCCGGCTCAAACTGAAGCGCCGCGTCATTGAGCTGCAGCTTCTCCAGAGCATCTCTCAGATCCGGGTATTTTGCCCCGTCTGACGGGTACATACCGCAGTAAACCATGGGGTTGACCTTCTTGTATCCCGGAAGGGGCTCGTCACAGGGACGCTCTGCATTGGTGATCGTATCGCCCACCCGGGTCTCATGTACATTTTTCAGGCTGGCAGTGATGTATCCTACCATACCTGCACTCAATTCATCGCAGGGGATGAACTGTCCCGCGCCAAAGGTCCCTACCTCTACAACATCAGCCTGGGCCCCCGTAGCCATCATAAGCATGGGAGTTCCCTTTTTCACCGTTCCTTCCTTGATCCTGCAGAACACGATAACTCCCTTATAGGAATCATAGACCGAATCAAAGATCAATGCCTTCAGTGGAGCATCCGGATCTCCCTCGGGAGCCGGTATTTTCTTTACGATCTGTTCCAGGACTTCGTGTACATTCTGTCCGGTCTTAGCCGAGATCAGTGGTGCATCCTCCGCATCAATGCCGATCACATCCTCGATCTCCTCCTTCACCCTCTCCGGATCCGCGCTGGGCAGGTCGATCTTGTTGATGACCGGCATCACATCCAGATCGTGGTCCAGTGCCAGGTAAACATTTGCCAGAGTCTGTGCCTCCACGCCCTGGGCCGCATCCACCACCAGGATGGCTCCGTCGCAGGCTGCAAGACTCCGGGAAACCTCATAGTTAAAGTCAACATGCCCCGGAGTGTCGATCAGGTTGAACATATATTCCTCCCCGTCGTCCGCCTTGTATATGGTACGCACGGCCTGGGCCTTGATGGTGATCCCTCTCTCCCGCTCCAGATCCATATTGTCCAGCACCTGGGACTGCATCTCCCTGCTGGTCAGAAGCCCGGTCATCTCAATGATGCGATCCGCCAGGGTAGATTTCCCATGGTCGATATGGGCGATAATACAAAAATTTCTGATTTTTTTCTGATCTATAACTGACAATTCGATTCCTCCAATACTCATATCCCATGTCAGTCCGCACATGGTCAGCGCGGATCTGAACTGTCGCCTGAATGTTTCACGATAAAAAGCTCCACTGCAAGATTATCGCTCAGAAGTCCGGTCTTGACTCTCTGTTCTGTCTCAGCTCCGTCCTCCATAACCGCTCGAAGCTGCCCCATCCGAAACCTCTTTGCCTGCTCCATATACTTTCCCGCTGCAAATGGATGAAGGCCTGCCTTGGATGCAATGTCCTTCCTGCCGTATCCCTGAGCTGCAAGAGCCTTTACCTGGAACAGCATCCGGTACTGGCGGATCATAAGGAACAGGATCCGCATGGGCGGTTCTTTCAGCGCCAGCAGCTCGTAATAGAGATCCAGCGCCCTCCGTCGGTTTCCGTCCGCCACAGCATTCACCATATCAAAGATATGATTGGTGATCTGGGTCACGCATACGGCGTCAATATCTTCCCGGATAATCTGTTCCCGGTCCAGGGCGTAGCATACCACTTTCTCCAGCTCCCGCTGGATATTCTCCATATCGGTCCCCACCTTTTCCAGGAAATAGCGGATATCCGGATCTGACATCTGTTTCTGTTCCCTGCGGAGAAGAGAAGCCACCCACCGCTTCAGCGTCGTCTCGTCCTGGGTGGTCAGCTCCACAATATGTCCCTTCGCCTTCACAGCCTTATAGAGCTTGCTCCGCTTATCCACTTCACTCTCAATAAAAATGAAATATGTGGTGTCCGGCATATCCTTGATATAGTCCGCCAGCTCCGCTCCTCCTGCGCTTTTGAAATATCCGGTGTTCTCAAACAGGATCAGCCGCCGCTCCGCGAAAAAGGGAAGGGTCTCAGCCAGATCGATGACCTCTTTGACATCCGTATTTTTTCCTTCGTAATAGGCATAGTTCATAGTATCTCCCTCAGGGAGCATAGCTTTGATAAACCGTTGTTTATACTGTTTTTTCAGATATCCTTCATCTCCGTACAGGAGATAGACCTGTTTAAAATTACCTGTCTTTAAATCTTCATTCAAGCTTTTCATAACTCTTGTATTATAAAGGAAAGGGGGCCCTTTTGACAAGAGCATGGATACAGAGTTTTTCAGCCGGCGTTCAAAAAGTTGTTTATTCTCAGATGTCCGTTATGGCTGGATATCGAGATATGGCTGAACACTAATCCAAAAAGCCGGTAATCTTCACTTTTTCTCCGTTACTTCTCACTGTGATGGTTCCGTGATCCTGAGTAGAGTATATAGTGCATCCGATTTCTTCCAGCCTTTCCAGGGTCTCTTTGTGGGGATGGCCGTATCGGTTGTCTGCTCCTGCGGAGATGATGGCGGCGGAGGGCTGTACGGTGCGGAGGAAATCTTCGGAACCGGAATTTTTTGATCCGTGATGAGCGGCCTTAAGAATGTCCGTGCTTTCAAGCCTGCCGCTCCTGATCAGAGATTTTTCGCCCTCTCCTTCCACGTCGCCGGTAAGGAGCATATCGAAGTCTCCAAAACGAAGCGCAAGGACAAGGGATGCCTGGTTGCCCGGTTCGATCCCGGCCCCGGTCTCCGGCGCCAGACAGGTGACTGTCATCACCTTATCCTGTTTTCCGGCTGATACCGCCATCCCATTTGTTCCGTCATTTTCTCCGGTTCTGTCCACTCCAATCTCTCCATCTGCGAGCTGCTGTCCTGCTTCCATGACTACGGTCCGTGTACCATTCCTGCGGGCAGTCTCAATCAGGTTGATCAGTTTCTCATCCAGATATTCTTCCGGAGGGAAGACAAGATTTCGGATCCGTACTCCCAGATTCTGATCCTCCAGCAGTTCCGCGATTCCGGAAATATGGTCTTCGTCCCCATGAGTGATAAACACATAGGAAATAGTGTCAATCCCATTGGCCAGAAGATACGGCTCGATCCGATAAGTTCCGGGCGAGGACACATCACTGCTTCCGCCGTCCACCATCCATGTTTCTCCTGATGTTCCCCGGATCACGATACAATCTCCCTGGCCCACATCCAGCACCGTTGCTGTAACACTTCCGATCTCCCGGTTTCCCATCCTGCACGCCAGGACCATCACCCCCGCAAACAGAAGCAGCCACGCTCCCGGCAGTCTGACCTGCCAGTCCGGGAACTTCACCTCTTTCCGTTCCGCTGTCGAAACCGGAATTCTGCCCTGCAATGATCCCTGCCGCCAGTCCTCTTCCTGAAGATTTCTCAGCTCCATGAGGTCCTCCGCCTGCTCCCTTTTCCTGAGAAGCAGCACAAAGGCAGCTGTTCCCATGGATATACCGGCATAATATACTATGATCCACAGAATCTCCGGCCTGCCTGTCACGATCCTGCTGCCCGGCAGTCCCCCTGCCGCCCCGCAGGCCAGATCATATCCCCGGAGTAACAGCCCTGCTATCTGCAGTATAGCTCCTCCCACAGGCCCGGAAATCAATGTAAGGGCGGAGCCTGCAAGCCCTGCCCCCATGACAAGAGGCATGACCGGTATCACGAACAGGTTCAGTATCACGGACCAGGGTGGAAGTTCATAGTAAAAATACAGCAGTGGTCCCAGAAGGAGCAGGTTTACAGCCATACTGGAAGCCAGCCCCTCCAGGATTCCCAGCAGGAAACGCCGGATATGAGGATTCATCTTCCGCCGGATTCTCCCCCTGCTTCCTGACGGAGCCCGCTTTTCCTTTCTTTCCAGTTCCCTGTGCCGTCTTCTGAATATTCCACATCCCAGCAGTTCTCCCATCACCGGATTCAGCACCACGATGCCGAGAAGGGCTCCGAAAGAAAGCTGAAATCCGGCGTCCAAAAGATACAGCGGCTGGCGGGCGCACAGGATCGCCGCTGACAGGGCAAGGCTGGTCGGAAGATCATAGTCCCGTCCCGTTATATCTGCGCCCACCCGCACCAGGAACATGATCAGCGCTCTGGCAGCGGACACGCCGGCACCGATCATCAGCGTATACAACACCAGAATCATTCCTCCTATGATCCCTGCCCCCAGAAAAGATAGCCCTGCCCGACGCAACAGGCTGTAGATCCCCATGCCGATAAAGGACATATGAAGGCCCGAAATAGCCAGAATATGGCTGATCCCGTTTTTCTGATATATCTTTTTCATCTCCGGATCCAGCCCGCTCTTCTCTCCCAGCAGGATCGCGCTCATAGTATTGCCGTAATATTCTCCCAGATGCGAGACCAGTGTCTCTTTCCAGGCGCTCCGGAGTCTGGCCAGAGCCTCTGCCGGCCGGTTCGTCTCTTTTGATTCTACCCGGATACTTTCCGCCCAGACAAGGACATGAAGTCCCTGGATCCGGTAATAGGATCTCTGGTCAAAGTTTCCCGGATTTCTGGCTTCCTCAAAGGGCGCCGCCTCACCGGCAACACTGACGATATTTCCGATTTTTATTGTTTCTTCCAGCTGTTCCGGCCTGATATAGACCAGCAGATTTTCTTCTCTGACGCTGCGTTCTGCAACAGAAACGATACAGTCCTCGAGACGGACTGCCCTGACTTGTGTCTTCTCCTCAATCTCTGCCACTCTTCCCGACAGGGAGACGGCGGAGTCAACAGAAACCGCCTGTTCGAGAGGAGAAGGATTCAGATCCTCCGCCTGGCCGAACAGGCATACTCTCACCGCCTGTACAATGAGAAACAGTACACATATGGTACATAAAGGCCGTTTTATCATTCTTCATCTTCAACTGCGACCCAATTCATATCTTCCGGGAGAGGACGGGAGAGATCGACAGCCCCCATATATACTGCGCTCGTCTCCCCGTTGATGGTGATCTGCACCATCTCTGCGTCCGTTCCATCTACAAGTGAATTAACAAGAGAATAAATGGTGATCTCCGGCAGGACATCATAGGTTCCTGTCAGAAATGTATCATCAAAATTCACATAACATATCCCGTCTTTGCTTGATACTCCGAGCAGGTTTGTCTGCGGATTGATCGTCGGAAATGCCCCTGATCCTGCAGGCCCCTGCACCATTTTTTCCACGATCAGCTTTTCCTTCGACACATTGCTGCTGTGCCTTACATCCACCGTCTGCTTTACCAGCGCATCTCCGCTTTCATTAGCAAAATACAGAACAAGTGTATCTGTCTGATAGGAACTGGGTGAGGACACTGTATTCTCAACGAAATCATCTCCGTTCATCAGCCCGATCACATTACCATCCTCATCTTTCAGCGGCTCCCCATCCACAGTAAAAGCCACTGCATTGATTCCCTCAATACGGACAAGAGACTGAACGACTGCCGCCCGTACCAGTTTCTCTTCAATCCGGTCCAGGGAAAGATACTGACTGTTAAAATCCACATAGAAAATGCTTCCCGACAGTTCACAGGACTGAACTTCCACATCATCCGGGATCGCCTGTGTATATTCGATCTCCATTGAAGGAGTTTTCAGTTCATCAAGGACTGCTCCGGCAGCTTCCCCGGTATCTCCTGACGGGATATCATAGGAAACCTTCACCAGCCCGGTTCTGTCCGCATTCAGGCAGACAATATAGGAATCTCCGTCTGCCACATCCGTGCGCTTACTGCAGGCGCACACAGAAAAGATCAGACCGATCAGCAGTATAGCTGCAGGAAGGATCCGGCAGATAGATGCTGTCACTTTCTTAATCATTTTTATCCCTCCAGTGATGCCGCATAGATCAGCGGAATGCGGACTGTAAAAGTCGTGCCCTCGCCTTCCACGCTGTAGACCTTGATGGAGCCCCGGTGCACGATCACCGCACTTCTTGCGATAGCAAGCCCCAGACCGGTTCCACCGATTTCTCTCGAATGTGACTTGTCCACGCGATAGAAACGCTCAAAAATATGAGCCTGATCCTTTTCCGGAATGCCAATCCCCGAATCTTCCACCTTAATGTAAAAATATTTGTGATCTGCATTCAGCGATACATGGACCCATCCATTGTCACGGTTGTACTTAATAGCGTTTTCAACAAGGTTCGAAACGGCAAGTGAGAATTTTGTCTCGTCGATTTCCGCAGATACGGGCCGGAAACTCTCCATGACCATCTCTACGTTTTTCTTTTCCGCGATCGGACGGAGTCTCTTCATGATCTGCTCAAGAAGTTCATTGATATTGACAGACCGGATATTCATATTCTGGCCGGTCTTATCCATCTTCACAAGTGACAGCAGATCCATAATGATCTGATTCTCACGGTCAATCTCTTTTGCAATATCCCCCATAAACTCCTGATACATCTCTACAGGCACATTTTCCTGCTCAAGAAGGGAGTCTGCCAGCACTTTCATGGATGTCATCGGAGTCTTGAGCTCATGGGACACATTGGAGACAAATTCCTCTCTGGACTCATCCAGCAGTTTCAGCCTTCCAAGCATCTTGTTAAACGCCTCGCTCATCTGCTTTGTCTCTGTAAATGTATCTACATGGAGCACATCATCTGTATACCCTTCCGTAACATTTTCGATCGCTCCCGTAATCCTGTGAAGCGGACGCACTACACGATCAGCGAAAAAGACGCTTGCGATTCCAAGCAGGATCATGGCGATGCAGATGATCCCGCTTCCCTGTGCATAAAGAATAGAAACCGTATCCTCTATAGTATCACTTGATACACTGGCAAGCAGCACTCCATCAACCTGATCTCCGCCGTTCTCCATGATCGGGGATGCAACTTCAATGTATCTGTTTTCTCTGTCATAAACATTGGTAGATTCTCCCTGCATACAGCGGATCACATTTTCTGAAACATCTGTCTTACCTTCATCCAGACTGTATGTATCCTTTATAACTTCCAGATTTTCATCTATGATCATGACCCTTCCGCTGTAAATATTGGTCAGCTGCGTCAGATTTGCATTGATGACATCTGAAGAAGGATTTTCTAAATACCGGTAGCTTTTGAGCTGATTGCTCAAGATCGTACACTGATTCTGAATCTCCGCTGTCCGCAATGAGACGGCCCGCGCCTCATAAAAATGCACAAGCCCGAGCAGCGCTGCCACGCAGGGCAGGAACCCTGCGAGCATTGAAATAACGATCACGCGGAAACGGAGATTCCGAAAGATCTTATCTTTGAATTTAAACTGAATCTTACCCCTGGAAATAATAACCCACTCCCCACTTCGTATGTACAAATTTCGGCTCACTGGGATTTACCTCGATCTTCTCTCTCAGACGCCGGATATGTACATCAACTGTCCTTGCATCTCCGGGATAATCATATCCCCATACAAGATTCAGAAGGTTTTCTCTGCTGTAAACCTTATTCGGATTCATCGCCAGCAGCTCAAGGACATCGAATTCCTTTGCCGTCAGATTGATCTCCCTGTCGCCGATAAACACTCTTCTGCTCTCACAGTCAATCTTCATGTTGCCCTTTACCAGAACCGGACTGGCCGCAGGCTCCTTCCGTTTTGACGTTCTCCTCATGATTGCCTTGATACGGGCCTTCACTTCAAGAATATTAAAAGGCTTCGTAATGTAATCATCGGCCCCATATTCCAGTCCAAGTATCTTATCCATATCCTCGCTCTTTGCCGTCAGCATAACGATCGGCATGTCTGAAAATTCACGGATCTGCTGGCAGACCTGAAATCCATCCAGCTTCGGAAGCATCACATCCAGAAGCACCAGATCATACTCGCAGCTTTTCGCATATTCCAGTGCTTCCTCGCCGTCATAGGCGCAGTCCACCTCCATGCCCTCCTGCTCCAGACTGAAACGGATTCCTTTCACGATCAGCTTTTCATCATCTACAACCAAAATTTTCTTACTCATACTTCTGTTTCCCGACTTCCTGTTCTATATTGTTATCTCATCTTTGATTTTATTAAAAACGCCTTCTTTGATCCCACTGATCTCCATTAGTTCCTCCGTGCTCTGAAATTCTCCATGTTCATCCCTGTAATCAAGAATGCTCTGAGCTTTGGCCTCACCAATCCCGGTCAGTGTCATAAGTTCCTCTTTACCGGCCGTATTAATATTTACCTTTTCTTTGCCGCCTCCATCAGATATCAGACCGCTGCCGCTCTGCCCATCGTGCAAGTTTCTCTCATACTCTCCGGCTTCCTCTTCTGTGGGCATGTAGATCGTCTCTCCATCCGTCACCGTCCGCGCCTGGTCAAGTATCTCCTGAGCGGCATCTTCTGTCGCTCCTCCGGCAAGCTCTACTGCCTCAAAAACCCGAGCCCCCTTTTCAAGTTCATAGACCCCCGGTTCCTTAACAGCTCCGCACACATACACAAAAACAGACGCTCCCGTCTCTTCAGAAGTCCCTGCCTTCACAGGACTGCTTTCCGGATCGTCGGGCCAGTTCTTCTCCTCTCCGGCATCTCCTCCGTTTTCATCTCCGGACGTGTCTCCTCCGGTGTCTGTCCCGACCGCATCTGGGGCCTCCGCACCGCTGTCGGCAGTGTCGTCCTCAGAAACAGAAATCTCCTGAAGCACGTCATCATGTTCGACTCCGCAGCCTGCAAGAGATAAGACCGTCACAAAAACTGTTATAATGATAAGGCGGATTTTCCATTTTCCATATTTATTCAACATATATTCCTCACAGTTCTCAGGCTGTGAGAATTACCCCTTTATGTCAGACATTAGTATTGTATCGAATTTTAAATAAAATTACAATAGACATTTAAATATTTGTTACAGGATCAGACTATTGTTACATTTTTATTACAATTTCTATTCCCAACATTTATTATTCCCATTGAAAAATGGTAATTCCTATGACAGCAAGAATAAGTCCTCCCAGTTTTCTCAGCTCAAATGGCTGCCTATCCATCCCAAAGAGACCGAACAGTTCGATCAGATAAGACACCGCAAGTTGGGCGATCACGATCAGGAGAGCCGACTTCGCAGGGCCCAGCGCCTCGATGCTCTTGATCACTGTCCATGTGATCCCGGCACCGATCACGCCACCCAGCAGCATATATTTCGGCTCTACTTTTCCGATGGCCGCTATACTCTGCCTTCCTGTGAAAAGCCATGCCGCAAGACAGACCACAAATGCCGTAATCTGAACCCAGCCGTTGCTGACCCACACTCCTGTAGTCTTTGTTACCTGCGTATTAAATACTCCCTGAACGCTCATAAGCGCGCCTGACAAAAGGGCAATAAAAAAACCGATCATCATACATACCTCCCTGCATTTTATGTCTGCTTTCCGGATAGTATGTCCGATGTCCGGTTTTTTATTCTGTTATCTCTGTATATAAGCTGCTTTTACAGATTGTAGAGTCCTGAACGGCCGGTGGACATTCGCCTAAAGTGCCGCTATGATGAAATGAGAGACAAAACGTGGCGCAGCTTCTCTGTCATCTCATCAACATGCTTCTCTTCAATGATAAGGGGCGGTACCATACGAAGCACATTTCCCTGGGCTGAAATGACCAGAAGTCCATTCTCAATGGCGGACTGGATCACTTCACCGACAGGAACAGAAAGCACAAGTCCCTGCATCAGACCTTTTCCTTTTCTCCCAGTAACACAGTCAAACTCATTTACCAGCTCATCCAGTCTGGCTGTCAGGTAAGGAGCGATCCGGTTCACATGCCCCACGATATCCTCTTTCTCATAGATTTCGATCACTGTTTTCACAGCTGTACATGCCAACGGATTCCCGCCGTATGTCGCGCCATGGTCCCCGGGCTGCAGAGAATACTGGGCCACTTGTTCCGTCATGGCAAAGGCTCCTACCGGGATCCCGTTTCCTATAGCTTTCGCCATTGTCATGATATCCGGCTTCACACCAAATCCCTGCCATGCGAACATACTGCCGGTCCTTCCCATGCCGCACTGAACCTCGTCGCAGATCATCAGGATGTCATTCTCGTCGCAGATCCTGCGGACACCTTCCATGAATTCCTGTGTGGCAAGATTCATTCCGCCCTCTCCCTGAAGAGGCTCCAGCATGATCGCGCATGTTTTATCATTTACAAGTGCTTTTACGCTGTCAAGATTATTGAACTCTGCAAATTTCACTCCCGGGAGTACCGGCTCAAAAGGGGTTCTGTACTCCTTATGGCCTGTGACAGAAACAGCGCCGAAGCTTCTTCCGTGGAAAGAATCTTCCATGGCAATAAACTCATAGCGGCCGCTCTGTTTCGTATAAGCGTACTTTCTCGCCGCTTTCAGTGCTCCTTCGTTCGCCTCGGTTCCGCTGTTTGTAAAGAAGACACGGTCCATCCCCGAGATCCTGTTCAACGCCTCAGCAGCCTGCCCGCATTTCTCGTGATAGTATAAATTAGATGTGTGGCAAAGCTTTTCAATCTGGTCTTTCAGAGCCTGATTTAACTCCCTGTTATTATATCCCAGTCCGCATACAGCAATCCCGGCCGCAAAATCAAGATACTGTTTCCCTTCCGTATCATAGAGATATACACCCTCTCCGTGATCAAGGGCAACGGGAAACCGGTTATATACATGGACCAGATTCTGGTCCGCTTCCTGTATTTTTTCATTCACCATGATAATACCTGCTTTCTTCATGATTCAGTATTGCTGTTCCGATTCCTTTGTTGGTAAAGATCTCAAGGAGAAGACAATGGGGGATCCTTCCATCCAGGATATGTACTCGTGATACTCCATTTTCAATGGCATCAATACAGTTGGTCAGTTTGGGGAGCATGCCGCCGCCGATATATCCGTCTTCCATCAGCTTTCTCGCCTCGTCAACTCTAAGCTCAGAGATTAAAGTCTTCGGATCTCCCGGATCCTTATATACACCTTCAATGTCTGTCAGGAATGCAAGCTTCTCCGCCTTCACTGCACGCGCAATAGCGCATGCCGCGTCATCAGCATTGATATTGTATGTATTATAATCGTCATCCAGGCCTACCGGGCATACGATCGGAAGGAAATCCTTCTCCAGCAGATCATAGAGGATCGGCGCGTTGACCTCCTTGATCTCGCCCACATATCCGATGTCTTTGCCGTCGGAATACTTCTTCTCCACTTTCAGAAGAGCGCCGTCCTTGCCGCTGATGCCAATGGCCCGGACACCCAGACTCTCCACCAGCTGTACCAGACTTTTATTTACCTTTCCCAGCACCATCTCTGCAATTTCCATGGTATCGGCGTCCGTCACACGAAGACCATTGATAAAGCGGGGTTCCATCCCCACTTTTCCGACCCATCTGCTGATCTCCTTACCGCCGCCGTGTACAATGATCGGCTTGAAGCCGACCAGCTTCAAAAGAGTCACATCCTCTATCACCCGCTTCTTCAGGTCTTCATCCACCATGGCGCTGCCGCCGTATTTCACAACGATGATCTTGCGGTTGAAACGCTGGATGTAGGGGAGCGCTTCGATCAGCACCTGCGCTTTATCAAGATATTGCTGCATGTTGTCGTTCATACTTACCTCCTTCGGGGACGTAGTCAAATTCAATTTTGCTACGTCCCCAATTGAAATTCAGGGTGTCCCAAATTGAATTTTGCCCTGTCCCTTTTTGAACATTATTTTTTCAGACGATTCGTATTCTCAATTTTCCGCCGGATCAGCTTCTATAATCTGCATTGATATCAATATATCCATGGGTCAGATCGCACCCCCATGCTGTTGCTTCTTCCTGTCCCTGTTTAATATCTGCAATTGCAGTGATCTCCGGCTGAGAGAGGATTTCTGTAGCTTTTTCCTCACTGTAGTCTGTCGCTGTTCCGTTCTCGATGATCTGCAGTTTTCCTGCTTTGCTCTCGAAATAAAGATCTACTTTTTCCGGATCGAAATCCGCACCGGAGTACCCCATAGCGCAGAGGATACGCCCCCAATTGGCATCATGTCCTGCAATTGCTGCTTTGGTCAGATTTGAGCAAACAACAGATTTTGCCAGAGTTTTTGCCTGTTTCTTTGTAGCGGCGCCCTGTACTTTTACTTCAAATAGAGCTGTCGCGCCTTCGCCGTCGCCAGCCATCATCTTTGCAAGATTTTCATTTACATAATGAAGGGCTTCTTTAAAAAGGAAATATTCCGGGGTATTGATCCGGATCTTCTTATTTCCGGCCATTCCGTTTGCCAGAAGGAGTACAGTATCATTTGTTGAAGTATCCCCGTCTACTGAGATCATATTGTAGGTATCTTCCACATCCGCGCTCAGCGCTGCCTGAAGAGCCTTTTTTGTTATTTTTGCGTCTGTAGTGATAAATGCAAGCATTGTGCACATATTGGGATGGATCATTCCGGAACCTTTCGCCATACCGCCAATGGTAATCGTCTTGCCGCCGATTTCCAGTCTGACAGCGATTTCTTTCTTCCTGGTATCCGTGGTCATAATAGCCCTAGCCGCTTCCGTACCACTGGCAATCCCAGGCTTTTTTGCAGCTGCAAGCTCTATGACTCCGGCCTTTACTCGCTCCATCGGAAGCTGCATTCCGATCACTCCCGTAGAGCCCACCAGAACGCCTTCCGCATCGATACCGAAAACACGTGCTGCTTCTTCTGCTGTCTCACGGCAGTATTTCATTCCTTCTTCCCCCGTACATGCATTAGCAATACCAGAGTTAACAATGACCGCATGAGACTTTATCCCGCTATGCACTACTGCCCTGTCCCATTGGACCGGTGCAGCTTTCACTACATTTGTAGTAAATGTTCCCGCTGTTTTACACGGCTTTTCACTGTACACCAGAGCCATATCCGTCCGGCCCTGATATTTAATCCCCGCTGCAGCTGCAGCCGCCTGAAATCCTTTTGCCGCGGTGACGCCGCCTTCGATTATTTCCATTTTTCTCTTCCTTTCCACGTATATCCTTATCAGCTTTCTACTTATCTCCATCTACTGCTCGTTGAATGCTGTTATATTTTCCTCATTCAATGTAAAATCATAATAGTTCAAATCCAGACGCTCCGTCCATCCGATGGTATTCCAGAATGCATTTCCAATATCGTTTTTCGTAAATGCGATCAGGGAAACCTTATTGATATGTTCCGCCTTCAGAGCCTTCATGGCATGAACTACCATATCCTTTCCAATTCCGTGGCGTCTGTATTTTTCATCCACACATACATGATAGAGGCAGCCCCGTCTTCCGTCGTGCCCGCAGAGGATGCTCCCCACGATTTTCCCATCCTTCACCGCCACAACACTTGTAGTGGGATTCCGTTTAAGGAACCGCTCCACACCCTCTCTGGAATCATCAATACTCCTGATGCCGAAGCCTTTGATCTTCTTCCATAAGGCAAACACCTGATCATAGTCTTCTATCGTCATAACACGTATCATAACATACTCCATTCCGCTGGAATCCTCCAGCATATAAATGCATTTTTGTCCGCTTGGGGACACACTGAATCTCAATCTGGGACACAGCAAATCTCATTTTGGGACACACTGAATTCCAATTTGGGACACACTGAATCTCAATTGGGGACGTAGTGAAATCCGATTTTACTACGTCCCCAAACGGGGTCAGGGAAACACCGGGACCAGGTCAAGGCCTTCGCTCTCCTCAATCCCAAACATCAGGTTCATGTTCTGCACTGCCTGTCCAGCCGCGCCTTTTACCAGATTGTCGATGGCTCCCATCATGATGATTCTTCCGGTGCGGGGATCGATCTTGAAATTAATATCCACATAGTTGCTGCCCTCTACCCATCTGGTCTCCGGGCACACGTCCTTTTCCAGCACCCGTATGAACTTCTCATTGCCGTAATATTTGTCGTATACAGCTTTTACTTCTTCATAGCTGACATCCTTTTTCAGCTTTGCGTACTCTGTAGCAAGGATGCCGCGGTTCATGGGAACCAGGTGAGGGGTGAAGTTCAGCACCACCTTTTCTCCGGCCGCATAGCCCAGCTGTTCTTCGATCTCGGGGGTGTGCCGGTGGGTTGCTACTCCGTATGCTTTTATGTTCTCATTAACTTCGCAGAACAGATTTGCAACCTTGGCTCCTCTGCCGGCTCCGGACGTACCGGACTTTGCGTCGATGATCAGGGTGCTCATGTCGATCAGGCCCTCTTTTGCAAGGGGATAAGCCGTCAGGATGGAACATGTGGTATAGCATCCGGGATTTGCCACCAGCCTGGCCTTTTTCACATCTTCCCGGTTGATCTCGCAGAGTCCGTAGACCGCTTCATCCAGAAACCGTGGGGCTTTGTGCTCGATCTTGTACCATTCTTCATATACTTTTACATCCTTCAAGCGGAAATCCGCACTAAGATCAATGATCTTTGTCTTCGAAAGAATCTCTTCGTTTACAAGAGATGCACAGAGTCCCTGAGGTGTAGCTGTGAAAATAACATCTACCTGGGACGCAAGTTCTTCCATATTATCATCCATACAGACCGCATCTACGATCTGGAACATATTCTGGTAGACATCCGCATATTTTTTATCTATGTAACTTCTGGAGCCGAACCATTTGATCTCGGCATCTTTATGCCCGGTCAGGATTCTTACCAGTTCTCCGCCGGCATATCCGGTTGCTCCGATGATTCCAACTTTTATCATGATCAAAATCCCTTTCTTCTGTGATCGTTATGAGCATACAGGGTGGATTTCTACGCCCTGTCCCTCCGATAACCGCAATTCTGTCAGATAACTTTGTTCTCTGATAACTGCATTTTCTTATGATAAACCACATTTATCAGGAAGTAAAGCATTTCTGCAAGACATCCTCCAGTACGCTATTACAGATACTGTTTATTTGTCCTCAAATATCTGTATTATCCGCACATAGTGTACTTGCATAATAATACATCTTTTCTGAATAATATGCAAGTACTTTTTAATATTTATGCATTTCATTTTATATCTATGCATTCATATGTATAATCCTGGATCAAAGTCCCAGTTGTAAGCACGGCAGTCGCTTGCCGGGTTTATCAATCGGATAGGGGAAGATTCACTCCCCCTATCCGCCGCGATACCACAGCCAGTTCGCAGCTTTGCTGCTCACTGTCCGTTGCCCGGCAAATGCCTGCTCGTGCAAGCACGGCAGTCGCTTGCCGGGTTTATCGCACAAATGAGGGACGTTATGAGCATCTCATGTCACAACGTCCCTCATCGGAACAACTTCCTTTTCTAATCCTCTTATCAATTTCCCGACCGGTTTCTTCCGGCAGGCACAGCCTACTTTCTGATCTGTCCGTTTCCGAAAATAATATATTTTGTCGTAGTCAATGCTTCAAGTCCCATAGGGCCTCTTGCGTGAAGCTTCTGTGTGCTGATTCCGATCTCAGCGCCGAAACCAAACTCAAACCCGTCCGTGAACCGGGTAGACGCATTCACATATACCGCCGCCGCGTCTATCTCGTCCTGGAATTTCAGAGCATTTGCATAATCCTTTGTAATAATGGACTCAGAATGGCCTGTGTTATACTTATTGATATGAGCAATAGCCTCGTCAATAGAATCTACTGTCTTCACTGAGATAATCGCATCCAGATACTCCGTTCCCCAGTCCTCCCCGGACGCAGGAATAATCTCCGGACTTACCGCCATCGCCCTTTCATCTCCACGGATCTCTACATCATGATTCTTCAGCTTTCTGACAATCATAGGAAGTGTCTGCTCAAGGGCACCGGAGTGAATCACCAGAGATTCGCAGGCATTACAGACGCCAAGTCTCTGTGTCTTTGCATTCTCGATAATTTCGGCCGCCATTCCCGGATCTGCCGACTCGTCCACATAGACATGGCAGTTACCTGTACCGGTCTCGATCACAGGTACTGTACTGTTGGCCACCACATTTGCGATCAGGCCCGCTCCTCCTCTGGGAATCAGAACATCGATCAGACCATGCATCTTCATCATCTCATTTACCACATCTCTGCTGGTATCCTCTACGAGAAGGATCAGATCCTGGCAAAGCTTTGCCTTGCGCAGCCCTGCCTTGATCGCACGGACAATGGCCTGATTGGAGCATATTGCGTCGCTGCCGCCCCGGAGGAGCGCCGCATTGCCGGTTTTAAAACAGAGTGCGAAAGCATCCGCCGTCACATTCGGTCTTGACTCATAAATGATTCCCACTACGCCCAACGGAACTCTCTTCTTTCCGATGCGCAGCCCGTTTGGGCGCGTCTTCATCCCCAGCACTTCACCGATGGGATCTTCCAGTCCAGCCACCTGCCGGATGCCTTCTGCCATATCGGCAATCCGTTTTTCCGTCAGAGAAAGACGGTCGATCAGCGACTGCTTCGTTCCCTTTGCCTGAGCTGCTTCTACATCTCTGCGGTTTTCTGCTAGGATCATCTCCTTCTGAGCTTCCAGTTCGTCAGCTACAGCCATCAGGCCTCTGTTCTTCGCATCCGTCCCCAGCTTTGCTGCTTCTCTTGACGCTGCTTTTGCAAGTCCTGCAAGTCTTTCCATATACGTTTCCATCACTTACACCTCCGCATATTAAGAATTGTTGGAATCTTTCATTCGTTGGGTCTTTCAAATCCCTGGATTTTCAGAATCCATATTTGTCTTTACAGCTTCTGCGCTATGCTCACTTTCATTCTCTTTTTCCGCTTCTATGCCCGGACGTCCCGATGTCTGCCTGCGGATCCTGCTTTTCTCCGCTGCACGGTTCTCTGCCCTCTTCCGGTTGTCTCTGGACAGGAACAGAGTTCCTACTCGTTTTCCAGCCATAACATCATTTATAGTATAAATGTTTTCGCCGTTGGCGATCACCATATCCGCCCCTACAGCAGTAGCGATCTTCGCCGCTTTAATCTTGGTAGACATGCCTCCTGTCCCAAGCTCTGTGGAAGCTCCTTTTGCCATATGTTCCAATCTGGCATCAATCCGGCCTACTGTATGGATCAGTCTGGCATTCGGGTTCAGCCTGGGATCATCTGTGTAAAGTCCGTCTATATCTGACATAAGTATCAGCAGATCCGCATCAACCAGCTTTGCCACATAGGCTGCCAGCGTATCATTGTCTCCGAAATTGCCGTAGGAAAGCTCATCCACAGATATGGCGTCATTCTCATTGACGATAGGAACAACATTCATACGGAACAGCTCATCGAACGCTCTCCTGGCGTTGCGGCGGCATTCCTTGTTGGTAACAGACTCTTTCGTCAGGAGAACCTGAGCCGTCAGCTGAGCGTATTCGTTGAAGAACTTCTCATAGATCATCATCAGCCTTGCCTGTCCCACAGCAGCGCAAGCCTGCTTCTCTGCCTCGGTCTCCGGCCTGTGTGTAAGACCAAGAGCGTTCTTCCCTACCCCCACAGCGCCGGAAGATACAACGATAACTTCCTTACCCTGGTTGCGCAGATTAATCAGTATCCGGACAAACCGCTCCAGCTTATCAAGATTGATATTCCCCGTCTCACTATATGTGATCGTACTCGTGCCGACTTTGATCACGATTCTCTTCTTTTTGCTCAGTATCTCTTTCCTGTCCATGATAAACTGCCTTTCTGTTTCTTCTTAGTTCATTTCACTGCCAACTATTGTACCATCATTCACGTGATTGTTCCACTTTTTTTCAGGAAGAGTGGAAGTTTTTTGCAATAGTCCATTACTGTTCATTCGTTCTTAGACATCCGCTATAACGCATCTTTGTTGTCCCGGCAGCCACGCTTTCGCTCGGAGCATAGCGTAGCGGACACATAAAACCACAAAGAACACCGCCGGCTCCGACGCAGCTTACTGCTGCCGGGCCGACGGCTTTCCCGATTCCACTTTCTCTTTTGCGATGCGATCTATCCGATTCGTCTCTGCAATTTTACTGATTCATCCGGTCTCTGCGGGATTCACACCTTGATCCGCTCCGCTACTTCATCGCCGAGGACAAACCTCATATCCTGCACTCCTATGAGTACGCTGTCACGGCAGCGCTGGATCAGGCGGATGGTACTGCCTTCCTTTACCTGACGGCTATGCAGGAATTCAAGTACTTCCGGAACGCCGAACATCCATTTGATGGTGTAGCTCTCGCCGGGTTTTGCATCTGACAAAGCCTGCATGTTATCCCTCCTTTTCTTTATTTTAGGAAATACATGCAGGGTTAGTCAATCGCAATCTTAGTTGCCTCCCGGGAACCTGCAGCATCTTCCTTCTTTCCGCAGTATTCCCTCATCTCCATCCAAACATGCCCGGCAGCCAGTCACCTTACATATACGACATAATCATCTTTACGCGGTTTTGCCTCCGGAAGATCTCCGGCAGGATATCCCAGAATACAGTGGCCTACGCCAATGTATTCTCCTTCGATTCCCCATTTCTTTAGGAGTTCTTTACCTTCCTCTGAATCAAACACCTCTCTTGCTCTGTGGATCCAGCAGGAACCCACGCCCACAGCATAAGCCGCATTCATCAGATTGCCCATAACAAGGGATCCATCCTCCACACAGGTAGGGCGCTCCTTCGACGCCAGGACAACAAGAACAGTTGGTGCTCCGTAGAAGGGATCTGTGTCATCGCCTGCGCCCGGGAAATATTTTGCATTCAGTCTGGACAGAAGATCCCGTGTCTCCTTATCCTGGACAACAATAATCTTCGGAGACTGCATCCCCATCCCGGTAGGCGCATAGGTGCCCGCCTCAAGGATCTTCTGCAGCTCTTCCTCCTTTATCTGTTCCGGCCTGTAGGACCGGACGCTTCTCCTGTTTTTCAGATCATTTAACGTTGATTCCATAATAACTGCCTCCTTCTGAAAATTTAACGAGAACCATGAGACGGATACTCGCGCCCCGCCTCCGCTTCATCCTCTGCGCATTTCCCCGAGTTTTATTTTAATCCTGCAAAGAAAAGCTCATACATATCATCCTCACCCTCCAACACAGGTGAGTTTTCTCCACCGCCGTTGGTACTTCGCTTCATTGTTGCATAAAATTCATCCCCTGCCTGTATCACATCCATTGGATAGATCTCATACCCCATGTTCCTGCCTACCCGGCATAATTCTCCAAGGGGATCTTCTGATTCCCGGGTCTGCAAAAGCTTCTCCTTCAGTTCCGGATCATGCAGCGCTCTGTTCTGCAGTTCATCCAGCATCTCTACTGTATTCCTCATATATTCAAGCCTCCGTTTCAACTCTGACCGCCGTACAGCCGGCCTCCGGCCATATGCGGTCCTGTCCGTCTTTCAATCCCCAAGAAGCCTTTCTCTACGCCAAAACAGATCATCCCCTCGGCCAGAAGATCATTTTCTTGCATTCTTATAAATCTGGTACATATCCTCTTTATCCAGCTTTTTCACACAGCCGATAGTCCGTTTTCCGAAATGACTGCATTTCTCCGCCAATTCTCTCATCTGCTCTTCTGTCAGGTCGATCCCCATCTCGCTGACACGCACAGGCATTTCCACTGCGTGATAGAAATCTTCCATAGCAGAGATTCCTTTCAGAGCTGTCTCCGTGTCATCAGCTCCCTGCGCAACGCCCATTACATTCACTGCGAACCTGGCGAAGCGCTCTGGACGCGCATCCAACACGTATCGTGCCCAGCTGCTCCACACCGCCGCCAGTCCTGCTCCATGAGCCACGTCGAACATTCCGCCCAGCTCATGTTCCAGCTGATGGCTCGCCCAGTCTCCTCCATCGGTTCCGCATCCCATCAGCCCGTTATGGGAAAGACTGCCTGCCCACATAACCTCTGCGCGGGCATTATAGTTATCCGGATGCTCCATCAGGATCTTCGCGTTCTTCATGACCGTACGGATCAGATGCTCGCTGAATCCGTCAGTCAGCTCCATGTTGTCAGACTGATTGAAATATCTCTCCATGGTGTGCATCATGATATCCACACATCCGCTGGCCGTCTGATACTTGGGAAGTGTCATAGTAAGTTCCGGATTCATCACTGCAAACTTCGGGCGGCAGTAATCAG
This sequence comes from Candidatus Mediterraneibacter stercoripullorum, assembly GCA_019115765.1. Classification (GTDB taxonomy): domain Bacteria; phylum Bacillota; class Clostridia; order Lachnospirales; family Lachnospiraceae; genus Mediterraneibacter; species Mediterraneibacter stercoripullorum. Next base: position 67,370 of record DXCZ01000036.1, read on the forward strand.
TGTTATATCCTCTCTTGAGCCAGCCGTTCTCATTGGTGATCACAGATGAGTTGCTCATCTCGGAGCCCGCCGCCGAGATCGTGAGGACTGTCCCGATAGGCATACATGCCGTAGCCTGACGTTTCCCCTCATAGAAATCCCACACATCTCCTTCATTAGCCATCCCGTATCCGATAGCCTTTGCCGAATCGATAACGCTTCCTCCGCCGACTGCAAGGATAAAATCCACCTGTTCCTTTTTACAAAGTTCAATTCCTTCATATACAAGAGAAAGCCGCGGGTTGGGAACCACACCGCCCAGGGAAACATAGTCAATGCCTGCTTCTTCCAGAGAACGGAAGATCCGGTCCAGCAGTCCGCTCTTCTTTGCACTATTTCCTCCATAATGGACAAGCACCTTTCTGCAGCCCTGCTGCTTTACCAGCTCTCCTGTCTGATTCTCCGTACCTCTCCCGAATACCACCCGTGTAGGTGTATAGTAGTTAAAATTTTCCATAGCCTTACCATCCTTTCCGCCACCGGCTGTCCTCCGATAGGCTCTTTATTCCCGCGAGCAACGAGCCAAGCGGGCATGCTGGCATGTCCATTTGGCGACTGCCGCGAGGGTCTAATACCCCGCATGCTTGCATCGGGGTCTTTGACTTATTCTTCCACTCTGATCTGGCATGCCTCCATGGCTCCCAGAGCCCGCATATGGCTCTCAGGCGTCACTCCCGCGCAGCAGGAAGCATCTACAGCGACCGGTATCTCCGGCAGATACGCTTTGATCAGAAGGGCGTTGGATATCACACAGATATCCGTGCAAAGCCCCACCAGAATAATCTCCTCAATCTTTCCTTCCGTATCGTTGAGCTGCTTTACATATTTGCCCAGCTCCACGCTTCCGAAAGTGGGCTTATCAATGATCCTGGCCTGTTTCTCTTCCAGAAGTTCCGAGATACCTCTCTCGATCTCCCAGCCTTCCGTTCCCCGAATACAGTGGGGTACCGGAAGATTCTTTCCTTCCTGGGTATCCATATAATCCGCTCCGTGTGTATCCCGGGTGGCAATGACTCTCCCGTCAAATCCGGCAATTTTCTGCTTTACTCCCGAAACGATAACTTCCGCCTCTTTCGTTCCAAGAGCCCCGCTGATAAAATCATTCTGCATATCAACTACGATCAGTATCTTCATGGTGCACCTCCGCAACGTTTTTCCCCAATAATCCTACTATACCATTTTTCCTCCCGAACGTAAATCTGCAAACGAATCTATTTCACCGATATCATCACTCTTCCCCGAGGGTCTGACGGATGATACTCCTCATAATATCCTCCGACATCTGTCCGGTGACATATCCGTAAACATTTCCATTCCTATCGATCATAAAGGTTGTCGGAAAAGAAGTGATTCCATACCAGTTGAACATCTCCCAGCTCTCATCCATCAGCACCGGATAGGTATACCCGTTTTCTTCCATGAACTGAGTAATTGATGAGACATCTCCTTCCTGCCCCATGTTCGGCGCCGCTGCCCCGAGGATCACCACCTCCGCCGCATCTCCCTGGGCGGAATACTCTTCATACAGTTTCTGGATATCCGGCATTTCTGCCCGGCAGGGAGGACACCAGGTTCCCCAGAAGTTCAGGAAGATCACTTTTCCCCTGTAGTCTTCAAGCCTGTGGGTATTTCCATACTGATCCTTCAGCTCAAAGTTATACGCCGGAGTCAGGTTCTCTTCATCATCGGCATCCCGGCTGCTGCCTGCATCTTTTCCGGCATCACTGCCGGTACCGTTTTCATCCTGCACTGTCCCGGAGTCTCCCCCGCCGTTTTCCGGACTTTCTTCTTCACCGGTATCCGAACTGCCGTCTGCTTCATTCTCTGCTTCTCCGTCAGTACCGCTTACATTCTGCCCTGTCTCCTCCTGAGTCTGAGACGCAGACAGATATCCGGTGATGTCATTCATCTTCCCGGTAAACATAAGCGCTCCCATAAGGATCATCAGGACTCCTCCTGCCTTCACCGTATATCTGACCACATTCATATGTTTCCTGAAAAGTCCGAGAAGCTGAGCGGTGAAAACTCCTGCTGCCAGAAATGGCAGGATAAATCCCAGAGTGTACACCCCGATGAGCAGGAATCCCTTCATGCTGGTCTGGGCGCTTCCCGCCATCAGGAGTACGCTGGTCAGGGCCGGTCCCACACAGGGTGTCCAAGCAAAACTGAAAGTAAATCCCATGATCAGCGCGGTGACCGGGGACATGGTCATCTTCTCCAGATGAAATGGGATCCTGTGTTCCTCTCCTAACAGCCGGGATTTACCAAAAATGCCAAGCTGATACAGTCCGAATATGATGACAATGATCCCGCCGATCCGTGCAAAAAGCATTCTCTGTTCCCGGAAGAATATTCCTGCCGCAGAAGCCCCCAGTCCAAGTATGAAGAACGCTCCGCTGATCCCCAGTGCAAAAAAGAGGACACGGATGAACAGCCGCAGCCTTTCTCCTGCCTTATGTTCCTCCTGCCCGATCCCGCCGGAAAGGTATCCCAGATAAAGAGGCACCAGCGGCAGGACACATGGCGAAAAGAAGCTGAGAAGCCCCTGGACAAAAACCGTCAATGCCGATATACCTGTTTCAATCGTAAATCCCATATAAATAGTCTCCTGTCATGTTTTCCAATAATGTATCATACTTTTTCTTTTCCTTCCATGACAAAATCACATAACAGAGAATAAACAAAAATCGACCGCAGAAACCTTCTTTCGATTGAAGATTCCTGCAGTCAAATACATTTCATGCTATTTATTTTTTTCGATATTTATGACAACTGCTCCAGAACCCATCTCACATCATCTGTAGTCTTCAGAGTCTCCAGAAGTGCCGGATCCTCCAGAAGTGTACAGAGTTTGCTCAGAAGATCAAGGTGTTCGTCACCGATTCCCGCGATACCGAATACCAGCTGTGCTTTCTCTGTTCCGAAATCAACACCTTCGGGATACTGGATAAAGACGATACCGGTCTTCTTTACCGTACCTTTTGCCTGGGTAGTGCCGTGAGGAATGGCAACGCCCATGCCCATGTAGGTGGATACCAGTTTTTCTCTCTCCTGCATGGCGTCTATGTAAGACTCATCCACATAACCCAGTTTCACCAGCAGTTCACCTGCTGCCCGGATTGCCTCTTCTTTGGTGACAGGCTTCTGTCCAAGCTTTATACCGTCTGCTACGATAACCTGCTTCTTGATCGGAGTATCCGGGATAACGATGTCCGTATTCTCGCCCTTGGATGCAGCTTTCATACTCTGCATCTCATTCTGAGCCTCTTCAAGACTCTTTCCTCCTGCCATCTTGACGATCGGTGAGGCTATCACAAAGGAAATGCCTGCAACGATCAGCACACCTACGATAACTTTAAACATATCGGAGCCAGGCGTCATCATCAGATAGGCAATAATAGAACCTGGTGATGCCGGACCTACCAGACCACAGTCTGTTACACTGAACCAGAAGATCGCAGCCATATTTCCAAGGATCGGTGCAATAATGACCAGAGGGTTCATCAGGATATACGGGAAATATATCTCATGGATACCTCCCAGCAGGTGAATGATCACTGCACCAGGTGCAGAATCTTTCGTCACCTTATCTTTACAGAAGAACATATATGCAAGAAGAACGCCAAGGCCAGGACCCGGGGTTGGTTCGAGCATATACATGATGGATTTTCCAAGTTCAGCAGCCTGCTCGGTTGCAATCGGCGTGAATATACCATGGTTGATCGCATTGTTCAGGAACAATACTTTGGCAGGCTCGATAAAGATCGATACCAGTGGAAGACTTCTTGATGCAGAATCCTGCCAGCGGACCCATGACCATTGCGGCCATCAGCATTGTAATGGATGTATTGCTCATGATCGCGCCGATCACGGCAATAGCTCCTACTACCCTTCCCCGGTCGCCGCCGATCATCCTGCCTCCGGTAGAAGCGATCAGGATGGGGATCAGATAGGTAAGCATCGGACTGACCAGACTGTTGAATCCTTTATTTGGAATCCATCCGGTATCAATAAAGAGCGCCGCCAGAAAGCCGAAAGCGATCAGCGTTCCGATATTCGGCATCACCATTGCCGATAAAAATTTACCAAATTTTTGTACATTCTCTTTCACGAAACCGTCCTCCATTAACTCCTCAATGGAGAATGGTCCAGCTGTCTCTGAAAACTACAGGACCTGTACCCCGTATTTCCTACATTCCTCAAGAAACTCTTCCGGCAGATTTCCGTCCGAAACAATGATATCCACATCTGAGAGTCCACAGAAGCTAAAGCTGCACTTTACATCAACCTTCGAGGAATCCATAAGGGCGATCACCTGCTCCGACTGCCGGATGGCAGCTGTCTTGAGCAGAGCCTCATCACTGATGCCGCATGAAAATCCCGCGGAAGGATGATAACCGGTAACTCCAAGGAAGGCCTGATCAAAGTTCACTCTTTCGAGTTCACGGATGGCAGAATATCCAAACACACTCTGACTGTACCGGTTCAGCTTCCCCCCGGGCAGCATCACCGTAGGCCGGGACAGATTTGCCAGTTCCGTGGCGCAGCTTAAGCCTGTCGTGTAGATCAGATAAGACTGATCTGGTATGTTCCGGGCAAATACTGTGGCTGTGCTTCCCGAATCCAGGAAAAATGTAGTATCCGGGTGAAGAAGCGCCGCGGCTTTTTTTGCAATATCTTGTTTTTGGGGAATATTGCGGACTGACTTCCGGTTCAGAAAATCATCGGTTCCGATAATGACCTGCACGGACTTTGCTCCTCCGTGGACCCGCAGGATCCGTTTCTTCTCATCCAGAGCTTTCAGATCCGTGCGGAGAGTCATCTCCGATACATTAGGGAACGCTTTTTTGAGCTGCGAGAAGGTGACTGTTCCCCTTTCATTTATCAGCTGAACGATCGCATCTCTGCGCATTTCCATTGAATCCATATATACCTCCTGTCCGTGCCGGGATGACACAGACAGGAGATCCCGACACTGATTAATCCTCGATAAAGTTTGCCAGCAGATATTCCTCTGCTTCCGGGCACCACAGTCCATTGTTGGCGTCTACGATATCCGCCAGTCTGATCAGTCTGTCGTCTCCATCGTCTTCTCCTTTGGCCCGAAGATCCGTAAGAGCGGTAAGAGGCATGGAAAGGTGGGTATAAATGAGCTTCTTGCCGCCCGGGATCTTGGGCAGGTTCAGGGTCGTCTCTGCAGCAGCGTCCAGACCGCCGATGTGAGTAACCATAACCGCCGGATTAATCCGTCCCTGTGCTGTCAGCTCCAGAGACTCGATCATATCGTCTGTATTTCCTCCTGTAGTTCCCATAACATGAGTTGAATTATAATGTACGTCATAGAAGTTAATAGGCGCACTGAACTGATTGTCTGTAGGGCCGGCGAAAAAGTTCAGGCAGCCATCCCTGCCAAGGATCGCGCTGGACTGAGTAACTACTGCCGCTACCGGAGCGTAGCAGAGAACATCGTCATAACCCTTTCCGCCGGAAATCCGCATCAGTTCGGCAACCGGATCTTCAAAGTTACCTGTGTTTACAAAGTGCAGTTCAATACCGTCCTTCGCTGCCTCCTCCGGCAGGAACAGAGTCGCTGCTCTGTCAAGTCTCTCCTGGTTCAGGTCTGTCACTACAACCATGGACGGACGGACATCTCTGTGGAGAGCATAGGTCAGAGCTCCCAGACCCATGGGGCCTGCGCCTGCCATGATGGCAAGCTTTCCACCTTCCTTGATTCCCATGTGGTGTGTATAAACACCCATCTTCGTGTGATAAGCAGCGTTGAATGCTCCGATGCTGCAGGACATGGGCTCAGCCAGAGAAGCCTCATAGTATGCACGTCCCTTGTACTCGAGAAGGCATCCCAGTTCCATTACTTCAGAAGGGATCACGCAGTATGTTGTATCTCCGCCGAAGAATTCATAAGAGTATCCGGGGCTCCACATCGTTCCTTTGTAGTTCAGAGCCGGCTGCAGAGTGAACTTCATACCCGGTTTGAACTTATCCTGATGATTCTTACCTACCTTCACGATATCCCCGGCAAACTCATGTCCCATGATAGCCGGATGCTCTGCCACATCATCATGTACACGTTTATGGGCTGTTCCGAGGATCGCACATTTGTAAGTAGACATACAGATACTGTCTGATACCACCTTGACAAGAATCTCATCATCTGTAATTTCGGGAAGTTCAAACTCCTCCAGTCTCAGGTCATTTGCTGCGTGAAGACGTACTCCTTTTGCTTTCATAATAAAACTCCTTTGCTTATCATAATGAAAATCATATGATTTTGCAACTATTGAAAATATTGAAACAAAAGTATTTCAGCGTAAAACTTTTATTTTAAAACATTCTTTCCGGCATCCGTTCTGTCCGGGCAGTGATCCTATCAGATCCTGTGGAACACTACCTTGGGGATGAGTTCTTCGATCACTTCATACTCAGCCGCCTGAGTTCCGCTGCACATTACGTTTGCCGCTCCCGTCGCGGTAGAGAGACGTACCGTTTCTTCCAGGCTCATTCCGGACTCTTCCGCTTTTGCAAGGGCTGCCACCACGCTGTCTCCAGCGCCTACCGTGCTTCCTACCGGAACCTTCAGGCCCTCCGCGTAAATGGTTTCGTCCGCTGTCACATAAAGAGCGCCGGCTCCTCCCATGGAAACCACGATCTTTTCAATCCCGTACTCTTTCATCATGTCTCTTGCCGTTGCAGCCAGTTCTTCCGGAGTCTCCAGAGTCCTGCCTACCAGAGCGGAGAGCTCATGATTGTTCGGCTTGATCAGATAGGGAGATGCTTTCAGTCCGGCCTTCAGCAGATCTCCGTCTGCATCCAGGAGTACTTTCGCTCCCTTCTCCCGACAGGCTTCCGTCCATCTGTAATATGTATCTTTCGGTGAACCTTTTGGCATACTGCCTGAAATAACGACAATATCCTCTTCCGAAATCTTCCCCAGGATCTCTTCCAGCAGCTCATCCAGAATCTCCTCTGATACTGTTACCCCCGGCTCATTGATATCCGTATTGGTGTGATTTACAGGATCGATGATCTTCATATTCGTGCGGGTCTCACCCTCCACAAAATGAAAACAGGTTACAAGTCCCATTTCTTCCAGGGCTGACTGTATCGCCCGTCCGGTGTCTCCGCCCAGGATTCCAGTTGCAACGCTTTTTCCTCCCAGCTTACTGATCACCTTTGATACGTTGATTCCCTTGCCTCCCGGATCGGTCCGCATGGTAGTAATGCGGTTTACCGCATCAATCGTCAGAGACGGGATCTCAACTGTCTTGTCAAGCGCCGGATTCAGTGTTACCGTGTAGATCATGACAAAATCTCCTTTTGTTTTAACAGTTTCTTAAGTGTTGCTTCAACAGCTTTGACTATATAATACCATATTTTTAACAATTGTCAACCATTTTTTAGAATTTTTTTGTTAAAATAATAGCCTTTTGATTTTTATTTCAAAAGTCTAATATTATATTCATAGAGGCGGGATTATTTATCTCATGGAAATGTGATTTTCTATGAAAAAAGACATCCCACGCATCATGTCTCCATGATACCGGATGTCTTATGTTTGATTCGGTTTCATTTATCAATTCAAGACTCGCTCACGAGTCTTGGCGCGGGATTCGGATCAGCTTTAGCTGACATAATACATTTGATATATTTCAAAACAAAGTCATCTGCTCATATTCCTGCTCCCGCTTCAGCATGGGCTGAGGCTGCACAAGATATTTTTCCACATGGCTGTCACAGCAGATCCATTCCTGAATATCCTCTCGTCTGATCGTCATGGGCATCCGGTCATGAACAGAAGCCACCGACGCATTTGCCTCCGCGGTAAGGATCACGAACCTCCACTCACCGTGAAACTCTCCCAGGATACCGGCAAGAAACAGCACATCTTCCGTCTCGCTGTAAAACTCACTCTTCTCTTTCCTCCGGTTCCACTCATAGAAACCTTTCGCCGGAATCACGCAGCGCTCCTGCCGGATCCGGTCTCTGAACATCTTCCTCTCGAACACATTCTCCCTCCGTGCGTTGATCAAAAGGGAACCGCCGTCATGGCCGGGGAATCCCCATTTCACGGGAGCGCAGCCGATCCTGACCGGAGAAGCTTCAGTCCTTCTGTCTCTGCTCCGATCTTGTTCCCCATTCTTTTCCCCCTCAGGATCCAGCTCCTTTACAAGCTCAGCCCGGCACAGGACCCAGGCCTTCTGCGCAGGGCTGATATCTCTTCTTCCCTGTGTATCACACCATCTTCCCTGAAATCCGATCAGGCTGTCTATCTCGTGTCCTGTATCACCGTCTATGAAATATCTTCCGCACATATCATCAGTCTCCTTATTCTCCCACACTTTCGAATTTATATTATAACCACTTTTTCATCGCAGACAAGACCAATGGGCGCTGTATCTTCTCAGTGTATATTTTCCCAGCTCCTTCTTTTAGTCAACCTGGAAATCGTCCCGCCTTTTCCCCTTATGCATAAAAGATAATGAAACATGTATTTTTATGCATAATTTTACGTATATTTGTATATTTTTACTTTTTATAAATTTTCTCTTGCATAATTATAAAATGTAGTGTATAGTATGTTGTAGCTTGCAAAAGCGGCATATAGATCAGAGAAAAAGCTGCCGGTTTCTTGCTGTCAGCGAATTTATAAAAATACATTTCAGGAGGCATTTACCATGAGTAAAGAAAAAGTTGTTTTAGCATATTCCGGAGGTCTTGATACGACTGCCGTTATCCCGTGGCTGAAAGAGACTTTCGGCTATGAAGTAATCTGCTGCTGTGTAGACTGCGGACAGGGCGAGGAGCTGGACGGCCTGGAAGAAAGAGCCAAGATGTCCGGCGCTTCTAAATTATATATTGAAAATATCATTGATGATTTCTGTGACAACTATATTGTTCCCTGCGTAAAGGCAGGCGCAGTATATGAGAACAGATATCTGCTGGGAACTTCCATGGCACGTCCCGCGATTTCCAAAAAGCTTGTTGAGATCGCGCGCAAGGAAGGAGCTGTTGCCATCTGCCACGGCGCTACCGGAAAAGGAAACGATCAGATCCGTTTCGAGCTGAGTATCAAGGCACTGGCTCCGGATATCAAGATCATTGCTCCATGGCGTATGACAGATCTGTGGACCATGCAGTCCCGTGAGGATGAGATTGAATACTGCCGCAAACATGGCATCGATCTTCCTTTCGACTCCAAGCACAGCTACAGCCGTGACCGTAACCTGTGGCACATCAGTCACGAGGGACTGGAGCTGGAGGATCCGTCCGTAGAACCAAACTACGATGATCTTCTTGTCATGACAGTTCCGCCGGAGAAGGCTCCGGATAAGCCAGAATATGTGACAATGACATTTGAAGCGGGCGTTCCGAAATCCCTGAACGGCAAAGAGATGAAAGTTTCCGAGATTATTACCGAGCTGAACGCATTGGGCGGAAAGCATGGAATCGGCATCATCGATATTGTTGAGAACCGTGTAGTAGGAATGAAGTCCCGCGGCGTTTACGAAACACCCGGAGGAACGATCCTGATGGCGGCTCACGAGCAGCTGGAGGAACTGGTTCTTGACCGCGCTACATATGAAGTGAAAAAAGAAATGGGAAATAAACTTGCTCAGGTTGTTTACGAAGGAAAATGGTTCACACCACTGTGCGAGGCGATTCGTGCATTCATTGACGTAACCCAGCAGTACGTGACCGGAGAAGTAAAGTTCAAGCTCTATAAAGGCAACATCACAAAAGCCGGAGAGACATCTCCGTATTCTCTGTACAGTGAATCACTGGCAAGCTTTACGACAGGTGATATGTATGATCACCACGATGCAGACGGCTTCATCACACTGTTCGGACTGCCGCTGAAAGTCCGCGCAATGAAGATGCAGGAACTGGCGAAGGAAAATCAGAAATAAGAAACAGCAATCAGAAAATTGCAGGCAGTTCTATTGCCTGATGAAGCAGAAAAGAAAGACGGAACTTGCGGAAGCGGGTTTCGTCTTTTCTGTTTGTACCATTAGATACATTATGTCCTGTTGCAATCTGGGTGTATCGAAAGAGGCTGTCGAATACAGAGACCTCTTTCTTTTTCATGTTTTACTCATAATTATATATATCTTCCAGCGTAAGCAAAGACAGCTCTTTCTTTTCTCCAAGCCTCTTTAAACCGGACGTAAAGCCCCCCTTAGAAAAAATATAAAAATGATACTTTCGTCCTTTGCCGAAAACTTCTGCGTACTCCTTCAGGAGATTCAATTCATCCACTCCAACCGGTTCTTTTTTGTATTTACATGAACCGATGATGTATTCATCCTTTTCTGCCGCTGCCCCTACAATGTCAATCTGGACCTGTTTATGGGTTCTTGCATCAGCTCCCCACCACTGTCCAATATCTTGTAGATTGATCGGGAGATTCTCCGCATAGTATATCAGATACTGCCGGCACATCGACTCAAAGGTGAGACCCATATAATCTGAAAACTGGCTTTTTACAGCGTTTTCGTACACTCTCCCAAAACGTCCGCTGCCGATCATAGTAATATTTTGTGGTACAAATCGGTACCAGAATCGGAAAAAATTATCCCTTATAGTATAAATCGTTTTTTTACCGGGTTTTTCAGTAACAGGCGTATCCTTCCGGATAATTCCAAGTTCTGTCAAAACCTTCAGATATTTGCTACATGGCCCTGTATCTATCTTAGTTTTTGTAGCAATCTCGTTAAGCTTTGAAGCCCCCTCTGCGATAGCTGTAATGATCGAATTATATACTCCCGGCTCTCTTAACTCCTGTTTCAGAAGGTTTTCAGGCTCCTCAAACAGATAACCCGACGGATCAAACAGATTCTCCAGAAGTGCTTCGTCAAGATTATCCTGTACCCCAAGTTTGTTGATATAATGCGGAACTCCTCCTGTAATTCCGTAGATCAGAGCATTGTCCTCTAAACTGAGATTCGGATGAAATACCGCAGTCTCTCTGTATGTCAGCGGCTCAATTTTAAACTGGGCTGTTCTCCTGCCATATAACGGGCTCTCATATCCCAGTACCTGGTATTCCATAAAACTCATGGATGAGCCGCATAAAATAAGAAAAAGCCTTCCGTTTGACCATTGGCGGTCGATCAGATGCTGCAGCCTTGAAGAAATAGACGGCTCTGATTTTGCAAGATATGGATACTCATCAATAACAAATATTAATCGTTGGTCTTTCGACATTTGACCGATCTCAGCAAAAGCATCGTCATACGAACGGAACTCCGGAGCGGAAGTTATAGTTATGTCCGGGTTTCTGCTCTCGTATATTGCTCTTGATAACGTCCTCAGGTTTTCCGATGCAGTTGTATCCAATGCAGAAAAATAAATATTTTTCTTATCTTTGCAAAATTCATTGATCAGCGCAGTTTTTCCCACTCTTCGTCTTCCGTATATGACTACACACTCGAATTGTTCTCCCTTATATCGTTTATTCAATTTTGACAGCTCATTTTCCCGACAATAAAACATATCCCGCCTCCAGATTATTCTACTCGTAAGTTAGTATCTTACGAGTAGAATAATTCTTTCAGTAGGATATGTCAAGATAAAATTTTAAAAATCGGATTCGTCGTCTTCTGCACCAATCTCTCCTAGAAGATAATCTGGTATGATATGGTATGGATGAAAAAGAGGCCAGACTGGCGGCGGAGGAATACTGAGGCTGATGGATTTAACCTTGCTTATTTTCTTATGGGGAAAGGCATGACCGATATCGATCATACCTTTCTCGTTCATTTTCTTTCAACTATTTCTTTTTATTTTTTACTATAAGATATACAAATCTTCCCCATGCCGCTATCATCAGGATAATGCTGACCCCCACAATTGAATAGCCTAATATCTGCCATGGTGCAATTCCTGTTTTAATAACCAAATTAGGTGCAATTTCATTCATAGCGTTTGAATTTACTTTTGTAAACAATTGATTTTTTACTGCCCTTCGCATTTCTATTACTCCAGAAGCAGATTCTTTTGTTACATCCAAAAGTTCATTTTGACCGATTGCCAGTAGAAGATCTCCGCTGTTAAATACAAAATTATCCTGACTCATATACGGATAAGCCGCTGCATCTGTAAGCACTGTTCCTTCAAATCCCCATTCGTCTCTAAGCATTTGCTGTAGAAGACCATCGTTAGCTCCACACCAGGTATCTCCGATAAAACAGAAGCCTGACATAATCCCAGTGCATGCAGGCATTGTTTTTTCAGACATTGTTCCGTTTTCATCCGAATTCAAGACTCGCTTGCGAGTCTTGGCGCGGGATTCGGGTCAGCTTTAGCTGACATAATACATCTCCGAATCCCTGCGCAGCCTCGCGGAGCGTATATCAGATGGGGGATTGACACCCGCCACTGATACT
>DXCZ01000037.1 GCA_019115765.1 Candidatus Mediterraneibacter stercoripullorum
CGGATCATAACAACGCTATGCTCCTGAAGGTTGTGTCCCTCGCCCGGGATGTAGCTTGTTACTTCGATTCCGTTAGAAAGACGAACTCTGGCGATCTTTCTCAGAGCTGAGTTAGGCTTCTTCGGTGTAGCAGTCTTAACAGCTGTGCAGACACCTCTCTTCTGCGGAGCAGATGTGTTTGTTGAGCGCTTCTTCAGAGAGTTCCACCCTTTCTGAAGTGCCGGTGCTGTAGACTTTTTCTCAGAAGTCTGACGTCCTTTTCTAACTAACTGGTTAAATGTTGGCATTTCTTTCACCTCCTATGAATTATTCGTTTCCTCACGGCTCATACCGCAAGGGGCTGCGGATAATATATGTCATTATCCATATTTTTGCGCATAAAAAACACACTGTCTTTTCACGCGCTAGACTAGTGTATTACGTTTAGCACGGAAAGTCAAGGGATTTTACAGAGATTTGAAAAAAATCAGAAAATTCAGAAAACGGCGCAAAAAAGTACCTGTCCCCTTTTTCTGCCGTTTTCTGAATTTTCACACTATTAATATGCTCTTCCCCAGTAAACCATATGTTTCGCAGGCTTTCCACAACATACGCACACATCGGAGAGATGTTCTTCTTCCATAGGAATGCATCTTGATGTCACGCCGCCGGTCTGTGCCTTAATCTCATCCTCACAAGCTTCCTCGCCACACCACATTGCCTTGACGAATCCTTTCTTATTCTGGACTGCGTCTTTCATTTCATCCATGGTTACAGCCGCGCTGATGTGATCATCCAGGAATGCCTTCGCCTTCGCATAAAGATCTTTCTGTACGGTTTCCAGAATTTCTCCCAGCTTTGTCGTGATCTCATCCATCGGTACCACGATCTTCTCTCTTGTATCACGGCGTACGACCACAACCTGTCCGTTCTCGATATCCTTCGGTCCGATCTCAATACGGGTCGGGATTCCAAGCATCTCCTGTTCGGAGAATTTCCATCCGGGACTCTTCTCAGAATCATCGATCTTCGCACGATATCCTGCTGCCTTCAGTGCATCAAGCAGCTCGTTCGCCTTCTCCAGAACACCTTCCTTATGCTGCGCCACCGGGATCACACGCACCTGAACAGGTGCGATCCTTGGCGGGAGCACCAGTCCGCTGTCATCGCCGTGAACCATGATGATCGCTCCGATGATACGGGTAGACAGTCCCCAGGAGGTCTCATATACGCTGTGAAGTTCATTGTTCTTATCTGCATATTTGATATTGAAAGCATCCGGGAATGCATTTCCGAAGAAATGACTGGTAGCAGACTGCAGCGCCTGTCCGTCATGCATCAGGGCTTCGATAGTATATGTGTCCTGAGCGCCCGCGAACTTCTCGCTGTCTGTCTTTCTTCCGGCCACTACAGGGATCGCCAGATCCTGCTCTACGAAATCTTTATAAACATTCCACATCATCTTGGTCCGCTCTTCTGCTTCCTCATAAGTAGCGTGGATGGTGTGTCCTTCCTGCCACAGGAACTCTCTGGAACGGAGGAAAGGCCTTGTGGTCTTCTCCCAGCGGAGCACGGAACACCACTGATTCCACACCTTCGGCAGATCACGATAAGACTGTACTGTCTTGCTCCACACATCACAGAACAGTGTCTCAGATGTAGGACGGATGCAGAATCTTTCCTGGAGCTCTTCCATACCGCCATGTGTCACCCATGCCACTTCCGGAGCGAATCCCTCAATGTGATCCTTCTCCTTCTGCAGCAGACTTTCCGGGATCAGCACCGGGAGATACACGTTCTCCACTCCTGTCTCTTTGAAACGCTTATCCAGGTCCGCCTGGATATTCTCCCACAGAGCATAGCCGTTCGGCAGATAGTTCAGACATCCTTTTACTCCAGAGTAATCACATAACTTCGCCTCGCGTACAACGTCCGTATACCACTGTGCGAAATCTTCGTCTCTCGAAGTGATCGACTGTACCAGTTTCTTTTCCTTCGCCATTTTTCCTTCTCCTTTATCACATTTTAGTTTAAAAATACGCCGTATATAACGAACGCCGGGACGATCCGTCCCTCACAACAAGGGACCGGATCTCCCGGCGGTACCACCCTATTTAACAGCATCTTCCCGGAAATAAATTCCCGCGTACTGTTCACTCTTTCTATCCCCTAACGCAGGAAATACGCCATGCTTTCGCACAGAAGCTCCCGGGCCGGTTCTATAAGGTCCTGCAGAGGCTCTCACCAGCCGCCTCCTCTCTGAGCATTCCCCTCATATACTAATCCCGTTCATCGCCATTCTTTCTGACCCGGCATCCGCCGGAATCACCTGTGATTCTAACCGAAACCTTCCTATCTGTCAAGTCCGTCCCGCTCACGATCTAACATTCTGCCGGCAGGAATCCTTTTGTACCGGCTCCAGTCTCCAGGCCCTACCCCTGGATCTGCAGCAGTTTGTTCTTCAGTTCATTTTCCATATTCTGAAGCTCAGCCTCCGCTTCCTGGCGTCTCTGCCTGCCTTCCTTCTGAATATTCATCACCTCATCCAGAGTAGAAATCAGTGATTCATTTGTTGCCTTCAGCGTATCCATATCAACAATCCCGCGCTCTGACTCTTTCGCAGTCTCTACAGTAGCCATCTTCAGCTTCTCCGCATTTTTCCTCAAGAGCTGATTTGTCATATCTGTCACCTCTCGCTGAGCAGCAGCAGCCTGTGCAGAGTGCTCTACACCAAGAGCAAGGACCATCTGGCTCTTCCACAGTGGGATTGTATTTACGATCGTAGACTGGATCTTTTCCACCATGAGAGTATCATTGTTCTGTACCAGACGGATCTGAGGCGCTGTCTGAATGGAGATCATCCGGGTCAGCTCCAGATCATGGATTTTCTTTTCAAAACGGTTGCACATAGAGTCCAGATCCTTCGCTGCCTGAGCATCTTCTGGCAGTCCCGAAGTTTCCGCCTTTTTCAGGAGTTCCGCAAGCTGAGTGTTTCTGACCTCCAGCAGTTTTTTCTTTCCCGCCAGGATATACATGGAGAGCTCTTTGAAATAAGTCAGGTTCAGATCGTACATCTTATCCAACAGCGCAGTATCCTTCATCAGCTGCACCTGATGCTTTTCCAGCACCTTGACGATCTCGTTGACATTCGACTCCGCCTTGGCGTACTTAGCTTTCATGGACTCGATCTTATTCGACGCCTTCTTGAATATCCCGAAAAATCCCTTCTCTTCTTCCTCTTCGTCGAAGCTCTTCAGTTCCTTTACCACATCGCTGAGGAGGTCTCCCACCTCGCCCAGATCCTTTGACCGTACATTTTCCAGTGCGGACTCAGAGAAATCAGCCATCTTTTTCTGAGTCCCCGCCCCATACTGCAGCACCAGCGTAGAATTGGTCAAATCGATCTGCTTTGCAAAAACATCAACCGTCCTGCGTTCTTCATCTGTAAGAATACTGTCATCCAGCGCCGGCTGTTCCGCTTCTGCCTTTACCGGCGTTTCCTTCTCAGGCTGTGCCTGGTAGGGATCCAGTGTAAGCGTGGGAGCTGTACTCATGTCCTGAAAATCATTGCTCATCGTTTTTTCCTCCATCCTTGTTTTCTCAGATTCATCTTCCAATTTTCTTTCCAGTTATACTTATCTGCTTCTATTTTGCTTTCTTCAGTCCGTCTTCCGCCAGACCTTCCTGGGCAAGCATGGTGTTCAATACAGAAATATCCGAAGACAGATCCCATGCGGTATCCTGGAACATATCATCCAACAGCTTTTCAAACGCGACATTCAGCGTGTCAAGAGTCTTCTCGATCTCCCTTTTGGAAGAAAGGATATTCTCCCCCTGTACCGGCTGGGCATCCAGCTCCTCATATGCGTCTAGCAATTTGATCGTGGTCGGCAGATAGTATTCCATCAGACGGCGGATATCATCGACAGAGTCTGGATTCTGTTCCACACGGTCGAAGATCCGGTCTACCAGCATTTCCATACGTGAGATCTTTGCAGATATCTCCTCCCCCGGTATGGCATCGTTTGCTTCTCTGATCTTGCGGACATATTCATCACCCGCATCGATGATCTTCTGCACCTCAGGGGACAGTTTCTCATAGTCGCTGCGGGCCCTTGCCTCAGCCGCTTCCTTCTCTGCCTTCTCCTGTCTGAGTCGGTCCATCAGCCCGGTATACTGTCTGTACGCATTGTCACTTACCATCAGACAGGCACCTTTCTCATCCAGATGTCCCTGGCGGAACCACCCCTTTTTGATCATCTTCTTCAGATCTTTGACTACTGATTTTGCCGTGCGGCCAGTCTGCTGGGCCAACTCTTTTACATCACAGTATTCTCTGTTTCCGATCAGGTTTACATATTTCCGGAACCGTCCCACACTGCACGTCATAGCCGTTCCTATCCCAGCCATAACAGCAAAGGCCGCTGTAAATATTCCAAACAGGGACGCGATCATACCGAATGCCAGATCCCACCCTGTTGCCGCCGCGCCGATACAGAACAGAAGGAGAAAGATCAGAGCCCCTGCACCGAATACATACCCTGTCACCGCCAGAAATATACCCCCAACCCTCACAGACGTACCTTTCAGATACAGAGACTTGCCGGCAGGCTGTACATTTTTCGCATAAGTTCCTGATGGCGCCTCCTGTCCCGCCCCCGCTCTGTATTGACTTCCTCGAGTTTCTCCAGTCGCAGCGGCTCCACGGGAAAATTCCGCCCCCTGCCTTCCTCCGGCCCCCGGACCGCCAGGCGCAGTTCCAGTCCCTCTGTTTCCATTCTGTCTGCCCACAGGGTCTCTGTACCAGCCTCCGTTTTTCAGCCCCCTTGAGACATTGTCCATAGCTTGTCCTATGGTATCAGAAACCGTCTGATTCAGCCTGCTGAAATCCCTGTTGTCCACAGCGTCCTGGATTGTACGGCGAATCTCATCTCCGAAGCGTTCCCAATCATTATTATACATACATGGAATTCCTCCTTAAGTGCTTGACCTGATAAAACTTTTATATGATAATCAGTTTAGCCGTTGTACACATAAAAGTCAAGAATTGGAGATCCTATATGAACTATTCTCAAACACCGGAAATAGTATATGAAGACCGTGACATCATTGTCTGTCTGAAGCCTGCCGGCACCCCTACCCAGAGTCGCCAGATCGGTGTCCCAGATATGGTCAGCATTCTGAAAAATCATCTTGCAGATCAGGAACGCTCCAAAGGGAGAAAAACCTCTGAAAAGAAAGCTTCACCGACGCCTTACCTGGCTGTCGTCCATCGTCTGGACCAGCCCGTGGAGGGGCTGCTGGTCTTTGCGAAAACTCCTGCTTCTGCAAGGGAATTGAACCGGCAGCTGAATACATCAGCCTTCGGGAAATATTATGCAGCTTTTGTGGAAGGGATTCCACAGCCAGAAGAAGGCTGTCTGGAAAACTTTCTCGTAAAGGACGGACGTTCGAACACTTCCCGTATCTGCCCCGAAAATACTCCCGGCGCCAGACATGCGAAGCTTCATTACCATGTGACCGATATCCTGGACGGAAATGCCTTCGTAAAGATCCGGCTTGACACTGGACGCCATCATCAGATTCGCGTTCAGATGTCCCATTTCGGGCATCCCCTTGCAGGAGATCGAAAATACGGCAGTACTCTTCATGCGCCTCAGCTGTGCCTGTGTGCATACCGCCTGTCATTTCTCCATCCTGCCGACCATCACCCCATGGAATTCACTGTAACACCATCCTTCTGTAAAATTTCTAAGGTGCCTGATGATTCTTCCCTGGTGTCTAAATGATAGCCCTTCTGACATATATAGAAGCCACCGGCATTATGCCGGCGGCTTCACTTTCTGACAGGCTTCTTCTCGTGCTCACCACAATCTGCTTCGGAAGACTCCCGCCCCATTTTTATCTCTTTTTCTTTACATTATGGACCTGTTCCGATCAACCATGCTGTTACATTTCTCCGATGACCGCTTCCGGCTCTTCATCCAGAGTCTCCTCATATTTCCCGAGAATGGTAGTCTGGATCCGCTCCCTTGTCCCCGAATTGATCGGATGAGCGATATCCCTGTATTCACCGTCAAGTGCCTTTTTGCTCGGCATTGCAATGAACAGCCCTTTTTCTCCTTCTATCACTTTGATGTCGTGAACCACGAATTCATCATCGATCGTGATAGACACAACGGCTTTTAATTTTCCCTCTTTTGCGACTTTCCGTACGCGTACATCTGTAATCTGCATACTCTCCAGATCTCCTTTCCTCCGCCAGCATTATCCACAGGCTGCTTTCCACTGTTTCTTTTTTTGCCTGCTTCCTCTGAATTAACACATCAGCTATAATGCATAACGCTCGTTCTTTTCAACTACCACTTTCACGCCATTTTCTCCTACGTGTCTTGTATTCGCCCTTATCGTATCCCGGCTTTCTACGATACAGTTTTCAATGTAAGTGTTGTCGCCCAGGTACACATCGTTCAGAATAATAGAATTTCTGATAACACAATTATTTCCTACAAACACCTTCTTAAAGATTACGGAATTTTCCACAGTGCCGTTGATAATGCTTCCGCTGCCCACAAGGCTGTTCTTCACAACAGCGCCGGGATTATATTTTGCCGGCGGCTGGTCGCTGACCTTTGAAAATACGCTGGGAAGCTCCCTGAAAAAATAATTCCGCACATCCGGTTTCAGGAAATCCATGTTTGTCCGATAATATGCGTCTACAGTCGCAATGTTGCTCCAGTAGCTGTTTATTTTATAACCGTATATCTTCTTAAGATTCTTATACCGAATCAGGATATCGGTTACAAAATCATGTCTGCCCTCCTCCGCGCTGTGCTCAACAAGATCGATGAGCTGCCTCCTGCGGATGACATAGATTCCAGTCGATATTGTATGGGAATTAGCCACCATCGGCTTCTCCTCAAACTCTTCGATCCTGGACTCTTCATTCATGCGGATCGTACCGAACCGGGTAGCATCTTCATATGCCTCCAGATCTTTACATACAACTGTAATATCCGCCTTTTTTGCTATATGGTATTCCAGAACCTTATTATAATCCAGTTTGTATACTGCATCACCGGATGTAATGATCACATAAGGTTCGTGGCACTTTCTCAGAAAATCCAGATTCTGGTATATCGCATCCGCAGTTCCTCTGTACCAGTATCCGTTGTCGGCAGTGATCGTCGGCGTAAATACAAAAAGCCCGCCCTGCTTTCTTCCAAAATCCCACCACTTGGAGGAATTCAGATGCTCATTCAGAGATCTGGCATTATACTGCGTCAGCACTGCAACTTTCTGGATATGAGAGTTCGTCATATTGCTGAGCGCAAAATCAATGGCCCTGTAACTTCCCGCAACCGGCATAGCCGCCACAGCCCTCTTGGCTGTCAGTTCATGCATCTTTCTGCTGTTGCCGCCCGCCAGAATAATTCCTACCGCTCTCATAACCTGTCACCTGCCTTTATCAATGTCTCGCCGCTTTCCAGAATGCCGTTCACATAATCCTCTGCAGATGTTACACCGCTTATAGCAGTGTTCTTTCCGATCTGAACCCCGGGTGGAATAACAGAGTTCTCACCAATCGTCGCCAGACCTCCGCTGTAAATGTTCGGTTTCATTTTGTTCGGAACATCGCTGCCAATTCCTATAGCCACATTGTTTCCGATCACGGTATCTTCCGCTATGATTGCTTTGTCTATCACACAGTTTTCACCGATCGTTACACCCTGCATGATTATGGAATCACGTACAATACTTCCCTTTCCTATGTTAACGCTTCCTCCGAGAACGGAGCTGTGCACTTCTCCATAGATTTCCGAGCCGTTGCTGATGATACATCTGTCTACCACACCCTGCTCCGCGATATACTGAGGTGGAATATTCGCGCTGTTTGTGTAGATCTTCCAGAACTCTTCATAAAGATTGAACTCCGGTATGATATCGATCAGTTCCATATTTGCTTCCCAATAAGAACTGAGAGTCCCCACGTCCTTCCAGTAGCCGTTATACTCGTATGCGAACAGCCTGTCTCCTTTCGAGTGACAATACGGAATCACATGTTTGCCGAAGTCACAGTTTGGCTGATCCTTCAGCGTAACAAGTGCGTCCCTCAGTACAGGCCAGCTGAATATATAAATCCCCATGGACGCCAGATTGCTGCTTGGTTTCTCCGGCTTTTCCTCAAACTTCTGTATCTTGCCCTCTTCATCTGCAACAACAATACCAAATCTGCTCGCCTCTTCCATTGGTACCGGCATGGCAGCAATAGTAACATCTGCGTGATTCGACTTATGAAAATCAAGCATTACTTCATAATCCATCTTGTAGATATGATCACCAGAAAGGATCAACACATAGTCCGGATTATAAGTCTCCATGTAATTCATATTCTGATATATCGCATTAGCTGTCCCTGTGTACCATTCACTGTTAGAACTCTTTTCATAAGGCGGAAGAATTGAAACGCCCCCCACATTGCGGTCAAGGTCCCACGGAATTCCGATTCCGATATGCGTATTCAGACGCAAAGGCTGATACTGCGTCAGCACTCCTACAGTATCAATGCCTGAATTGATACAGTTGCTCAGCGGGAAATCAATAATGCGGTACTTACCTCCGAAAGCCACAGCAGGTTTGGCCACTTTCGCAGTAAGTACGCCAAGTCGACTGCCCTGCCCCCCCGCCAGCAGCATGGCAATCATTTCTTTTTTGAACATTGCGTCACCTCATTTCTAGTTGGTTTCATCTATTATACCATAGATTTCTTTTTAGCCAATAATTTTTTACAATTTTTCTTGTATTTTTTTAACCTTTTTGTGTATTTCAGACAAAAAGAAGGGCTTTCATTTTTTCTTACATATAGTATAATATAGAAGGCAAAGGATTTTTATGACAAAATTGTATCAGATTTTCAAAAAAACAATATAGAAAAAGGGGAATCCACAATGTATCAGATTGATTTTGAAAAACCAATTCACATCCATTTTATCGGTATCGGCGGTATCAGCATGAGCGGTCTTGCCGAGATACTTATCGAGGAAGGATTTACCGTATCCGGCTCCGATTCGAAGGAGTCTCCACTCACAGACAAGCTTGCGTCCGAAGGCGCTGTGATCCATTACGGACAGAAAGCAGAGAATATTACTGATGATATTCAGTGCGTCGTATATACTGCAGCCATTAACAAGAGCAATCCCGAACTGGCTGAAACAGTTAACCGGGGAATCCCTATGCTGACCCGTGCTGAACTGCTTGGACAGCTGATGAAGAACTACGATACACCGATCGCTGTATCCGGAACTCACGGCAAAACGACTACAACCTCTATGCTCTCTCACATTCTTCTTGCCGGAGACATGGATCCTACCATATCCGTCGGTGGTATCCTGAAAGCCATAGGAGGCAATATCCGTGTCGGCGCCTCCGAGACCTTCCTTACAGAAGCCTGCGAATATACCAACAGCTTTCTTCACTTTTTCCCCAAGATCGGTGTGATACTCAATATTGAAGAAGATCATATGGATTTCTTCAAGGATATTGATGATATAAGACACTCTTTCCGGAAATTCGCTGAACTTCTTCCATCAGACGGAACGCTGGTCATTAATGGTGATATCGATAACTGCGAGGAGATCTACAAGGGGCTAGACTGCCGCGTCATAACATATGGCTCTTCTCCGGATTTCGATTACAGTTTCTCTGGCATCACATATGATGAATCCGGACATGTTTCATTCGAACTGATGCGAAACGGCAAGGAAGCCGGTCATATCGCTCTGTCTGTTACAGGTGCGCATAACGCTTCCAATGCTCTTGCTTCTATCGCAGTTGCAGAGCTTCTCGGCATTTCGATGGACGTGATCAGGGAGGGGCTCCGGTCCTTCTCCGGTACAGACAGGCGGTTCGAATATAAGGGCGAATTTAATGGCGTAACTGTGATCGATGATTATGCGCATCACCCCACTGAGATCACCGCTACACTAACAGCTGCACAGCATTACCCGCACAAAAAGCTGTGGTGCGTATTCCAGCCGCACACATATTCCAGGACAAAAGCCTTCTTCCACGAATTTGCCGAAGCGCTGTCACATGTGGATCATCTGGTCCTGGCAGATATCTATGCTGCCCGGGAGACAGATACGTTGGGCATGTCCTCCGAAGCTTTGGCCAAGGAGACCGCAAAGTTCGGTACTGACACTCACTACTTTCCTTCCTTCGAAGAGATTGAATCTTTTCTAAAGGAAAACTGCTCATCAGGAGATGTTGTTATCACCATGGGCGCAGGAGATGTTGTCAACGTAGGAGAAGAGCTTCTTCAGTCCAATGCCTGACAGGTTTTCCTGTCAGGTTTCAGGCGGGATCAGGCACACTTTTTCACACTGAAGTTGAAAGTTTTCCACGTTTTCCACGGGTTATCCACATTTTCTACACATAGTTATCTACAAAAAAGCCGGATTTACCCACGAAAAAGTGCTTTTTAACGGAACCATATGATGATATATTATTGAAGTATAACATAAGCACGAACAGAGAAAGTGGGCGGGATTAAATTATGAAGACATTAACATTAAAGAACAGATTTCAGGCGAATGCGACTCTTCTTCCGAATGAATTTATCGATAACTATATGGCCGAGGCAAATGGGGAATTTGTGAAAGTATATCTTTTCCTTCTCCGTCATCTGGACGATTCCTCTTCCAGTATTACGGTTTCAGGCATTGCAGATTCTTTGAACAATACGGAGAAAGATATTCTGCGTGCCTTCCGGTACTGGGAATCCACAGGTCTCCTCCGGCTCGAATATGACTCGGAGGGACGGATCACTGGTCTGGAGCTCCAGAAGACGGCACTCAGCCAGAGAGCTGCTTCCGAAAGTACAATGGATGAAGTTCATACAGACACGTATGATCCCATAGCTGATGCTGTCCCCGCAGCGGACCAGTCTGTTCAGGTAATCCCGGACGCTCCGAAGGTTTCTGCTCCCGGGAGCAGTGCAGTCATGCAGGCAGTACAGAACGCTGTTCCCATTGATGCATTTCGCGCACAGAAGGAACTGAAATCACTCCTTTTTATTGCAGAACAGTATCTCGGAAAAACGCTCAGCCGTTCCGATGTAGACGCTATCACCTATTTCTATGATACGCTTCATATGTCGGCTGACCTGATTGAATACCTGATCGAATCCTGCGTGGAGAACGGTCATAAAAGTATGCATTACATACAGAAAGTAGCTTTTTCATGGGTTGAGAACGGGATCAAGACCGTTTCCCAGGCGAAGGAATCGTCCGCACTTTACAACCGGAACTGCTATGCGGTTCTTAATGCCTTTGGCATCAAAAACCGCGGTCCGGCCACTTCTGAGCTGGTGTTTATTAAAAAATGGGCTGAGGATTACGGCTTTTCCCCTGATATTATCCAGGAAGCCTGCAGACGGACGATCTCTGCCACCCATCAGCCGAGTTTTGAATATACAGACTCTATTCTGACCAAGTGGCATCAGAACAACATCCGGCATCTCAAAGATATCACAATGCTGGACGAAGCTTATCAGAAGGAAAAGTCTTCCAGAAAAAATATTGTTAAAGCGAAAACTATTGCAAAAAATATGAATAACTTCGAGCGCCGCAGGTATGATATGGATGCTCTTGAAGAACAGCTGCTAAACAGTAATTAAATAATAATCAAAGGAGCGGATTCCAATGAGTCTTAAAAATTCACAATATTACGCGATCATGCGGGAGTATGAGAAAAAGCAGCTCAGAAATCACAGTATCCAGACTGCCCGTTATGAAGAAGTATACCAGAAGCTTCCTGAATTTAAGACCTTGGACGAATCAATTTCCATTCTCTCTGTCCAGTATGGAAAAAAGCTTCTGAACGGTGACACCAAAGCGGTCTCTTCTTTAAAAGAGGAGCTGGCCATTCTCAGGAGCAGCAAGCAGAAGCTCCTTTCATCTGCAGGCTTTCCTGTTGATTATCTGGAGCCAGTCTACGACTGTCCCGACTGTAAGGACACCGGTTATATCGGCAATGAAAAATGCCACTGTTTTAAACGGGCGATCATACAGATGCTGTATGATCAATCCAACATCAGCCAGTTTACTTCAGATGCTTCCTTTGAAAATTTCCGGCTGGATCTTTATCCATCCGGCCGCCGTGATAAGAGCGGCCGCTCACCCAGAGATATGATGAAGGAAACGCTTAAGATCTGTCATGAATTTGTCGATTCTTTTGGAAAGGAATTCAGGAATCTTCTGTTCTACGGTGATGTGGGCGTGGGAAAAACTTACCTTTCCACATGCATTGCACGCGAAATTATAAAGCAGGAGTATTCCGTACTGTATTTCTCTGCGCCGCGACTCTTTAATGTACTTGCTAAGAATGCCTTCGACAAAAAAGATGTTGACTCTAAGAACATGAGCGAGTATATTTTAAGCTGCGACCTTTTGATCATTGATGATCTGGGGACCGAATATATCAACAGTTTTATTTCATCTCAGTTTTTTACATGTATAAACGAAAGGCTGCTTCAGAAGAAATCAACGATTATTTCAACAAATCTTTCTCTGGATTCCATTGCTGATCTGTATACAGAACGGGCATTTTCCAGAATAACAAGTAATTATACCCTGTTGAAAATAATCGGTGATGATATACGTATCAAGCTCAAATTAAAACACAGGGAGGATAATGCATGTTACGTCGAACAGAAAGAATCTTAGAGAATATTCCAGTTGGAAGTCTGGGGATGATCGCTCTTCCCGGCTGCGAAGATCTCGGCAAGAAGGTAGACAACTATCTTGTAAAATGGCGCCACGAAAGTGCTCACCAGTATCGGGATGATATTGCTTTCTCCGGATATGAGAAAGATACTTTTCTCATCAACGCCGATGTACCGAGGTTCGGTTCCGGGGAAGCAAAAGGTATCCTGAAGGAATCTGTCCGGGGAAAAGATTTGTATCTCATGGTTGATGTCTGCAATTACAATGTCACATATTCTCTGACGGGTCAGGTCAATCATATGTCACCGGATGATCATTTTCAGAATCTGAAGAGGATCATCGCTGCTGTTGGAGGAAAGGGCCGACGTATCAACGTTATCATGCCTTTCCTGTACGAAAGCCGTCAGCACAAAAGAAGTTCTCGCGAATCTTTGGACTGTGCACTCGCGTTGCAGGAGCTTGTACGCATGGGAGTCGAAAATATCATCACTTTTGACGCACATGACCCAAGAGTTCAGAACGCCATTCCACTCAGCGGTTTTGAGACGGTTTCTCCTACTTATCAGTTTATCAAGGGCCTGCTCCGCAACGTCAGTGACCTTCAGATTGACAGTGCCCACATGATGGCGATCAGCCCGGACGAGGGAGGAACCAACCGTGCGATCTACCTCGCCAATGTACTTGGCCTTGATATGGGTATGTTTTATAAACGCCGTGATTATACAAGGATTGTCAACGGCAGAAATCCTATCGTGGCGCATGAATTTCTCGGAAGCTCTGTGGAAGGAAAAGATGTGATCATTATCGATGACATGATTTCATCCGGAGACAGCATTCTCGAAGTAGCTGCTGAATTAAAGCGCAGAAAAGCAAAGCGGATCTTCGCTGCTGCTACTTTCGGGCTGTTTACGAATGGACTGGATAAATTCGACAAGGCTTATGAAGAAGGCATGATCAGCGGTATTCTGACAACTAATCTGATCTATCAGACACCGGAACTGCTTTCCAAGCCATATTATATCAGCTGCGACATGAGCAAATATATCGCACTGCTCATTGATACGCTGAACCATGACGGCTCGATCAGTTCTATCCTGAGTCCGAACGAGAGAATACAGAATGTATTGAGAAAATACAAAAACGGGGAGCAGATTTAAACTGCTCTCCTGTATTTATTATTAAAACGTATTTTACTGCCATGAAAAAGAAAACCGTATCAAACATAATATTTACCGCACTGATGCTTGCAGGCGCAACTGCGATTTCTTTTGGATTTTTCTATCTTGGCAACAAAACTCCGGCCAATATTACTGTTATATATACCTTGGCGCTGATCCTCATATCTATGAAGACTGCCGAATATGTATACGGTATCATTTCATCCATTTTCTGTGTCTTTGCGGTAAATTACTTTTTTTCATATCCCTATTTCAAGTTCAACTTTTCTCTGGCAGGTTATCCTGTTACCTTTATTGGGATGCTCGCGATCTCTATTATAACAGGAACCATCACCACCCGGCTGCATCGTCAGACTCTGGCAATACAAGAACGGGAGAAAGAACTTGCTGAGGCGGATAAGGAGAAACTGAGAGCCAATCTGCTCCGCGCAGTCTCTCACGATCTTCGCACACCGCTCACAGGGATCATCGGTTCATCCTCCTCGTATCTGGAGAATTACCGTGACCTGACAGAGGAAGAACGGACCGAGCTGGTCCAAAACATCAGAGAGGATTCTGAATGGCTGTTGAATATGGTCGAGAATCTTCTTACTGTCACAAGGATCCGCTCAAATACAGAAGATAAGGTGCGCAAATCATCTGAGGTGGTGGAGGAAGTTGTCTCTGAAGCTCTCCAGCGTCTCCGGAAACGTCTGCCGGGCCTGACTGTAAGGGTATCCATGCCAAATGATTTTCTGATGCTGCCCATGGATCCCACCCTAATCGAGCAGGTGATCATCAATTTGGTGGAAAATGCCTGCATCCATTCAGGCAGCACAGAACCTGTCGATCTGACCATTACAGAAACCGCGAATAATGTTTCTTTTCAAATCCGTGATTATGGTTCAGGAGTCGATGAAAAGATGATACCATATATTTTCGACGGCCAGCAGACACCGTCAGAGACTTCTGATGGACACAGAGGCATAGGGATCGGTCTCTCCATTTGCAAGACGATCATCCAGGCACACGGAGGCCGTATAACCGTCTGTAACAAAGATCCAGGTGCCGAATTTACTTTTACTCTTCCTAAAGAAAAGGAGCAATAAGAAATGCCGAAATTTTCCGTTCTCATTATTGAGGATGAAAAGAATATACAGACTTTTATGGGAAAAATCCTGAAGCGCCACGATTATCGTGTAATATGTGCAGACAGTGGCAGGCAGGGACTGGAACTCATCCGTTCCCAGTGTCCTGATATTATCCTTCTCGATCTGGGACTGCCGGATATTGACGGTGATCATGTGATCGAGGAGGTCCGCACATGGACAAGTACACCGATCATCGTTATTTCCGCTAGAACAGCAGAGAAAGAGAAGGTCGCATCTCTTGATCTCGGAGCCGATGATTATATTACAAAACCTTTTGGGACATCTGAGCTGCTTGCCAGGATCCGGGCATCACTGCGCCACAGCAACCGCCTGCGGACTGACAATACCTTTTACATACGGCCTTACCGTCACGGGGATATGATCCTTGATTTTTCAAAACGTATACTTACTATCTGCGGGGCAGAGATTCATCTTACACCAATCGAGTACAAGATCGTCGCTTATCTTGCACAGAATTCCGGAAAGGTGATCACCTATGCCTCCATCCTTTCCAATGTATGGGGGCCTTATGCAGATAATGACAATAAGATTCTACGTGTCAACATGGCTAACATCCGCCGGAAGATTGAAACAGATCCCGCGCAGCCCCAATATATTTTTACAGAGGTAGGCGTAGGCTACCGAATGGCAGAAGACGAAGAAGAATGAATATTTTAAGATTCAACGGATATCGTTAAGAAAGTGCTAAGATCTTTTTGCAGACATTCCTTTCACTGTTTTTTTGCGATAAAATTATTTTTGGAATTTTGATTTACAACAGATGCTTTCTTCTGTTATAAACTGATATGATGCAAAGGAGTGTAGGCTTAAATGAACATTGGACTTATTATTCTTATGATTATCGGAGGAGCTGCCGGTTTATTTTCAACTTTGTACATACTGATCAGCCTTCCGTATATGATCATTAAAAAAATTGTCAGAACCGTACGGTACGGCATTTCTCTTTTTGACTGACAGCAAAGTTTCTTCGTAAAAAAGTTCCTCCGCTTTTCGCGGAGGAACTTTTCTTTACTTACTTATTCAGTCTTCTCTGTTTTCTGTTTTACTCTTCTTCAGTCGGATCCTCTGATGTTTCCAGCCCGTCTGCTTCAGCGTTTACTTCTGCTGCATCAGCTTCAGTATCAGCAGATACGTTTTCGTCAGCATTCTCTCCTTCTGCCGGATTGTCCGCATCGACTATATCCTCATTCTCATCATCAAAACTGATCTCATCATCAAGATCCAGTTCATCATCCATCTGAATATCTGTATTCAGTCTGACATCACGGTACTTCTTCATACCTGTACCAGCCGGAATATGCTTACCAATGATAACATTTTCCTTCAGTCCGATAAGATGGTCAACCTTTCCGTTGATAGCAGCCTCTGTCAGAACTTTTGTTGTCTCCTGGAAGGACGCTGCTGAGAGGAAGGAATCTGTAGCCAGGGAGGCTTTCGTAATACCGAGCATGATCTGCTCTCCTGTAGCCGGGCTGAGTCCCTCTTCCTCAAGTTTCTTGTTCACATCCTCAAACTCAAGTACATCCACCATTGTTCCCGGAAGGAATTCGGAGTCACCTTTCTCCTCCACACGGACTTTCTTCAGCATCTGACGTACGATGACCTCAATATGCTTATCATTGATATCAACACCCTGCAGACGGTATACACGCTGAACCTCGCGGAGCATGTAATCCTGAACTGCACGGAGACCTTTGATTTTAAGAATATCGTGGGGATTTACGCTACCTTCTGTAAGCTCATCGCCGGCATCCAGTATAGCTCCATCCTGAATCTTAATTCTGGATCCATAGGGGATAAGGTATGCTTTTGATTCGCCTGTCTCTTCATTTGTAACAATAACTTCACGTTTCTTCTTTGTATCACTGATCGTTGCGCGTCCGGCAAACTCCGTGATGATAGCAAGTCCTTTCGGCTTTCTTGCTTCAAAAAGCTCCTCGACACGGGGAAGACCCTGAGTAATATCATCACCGGCAACTCCACCGGTATGGAACGTACGCATGGTAAGCTGTGTACCCGGCTCACCAATAGACTGAGCGGCAACAATACCTACCGCCTCGCCGACCTGAACAACCTCGCCGGTCGCCATGTTAGCGCCGTAGCACTTCGCACATACACCGTTCTTGCAGCGGCAGGTGAGAATAGTACGGATCTTGACTTTCTCAATTGGATTGCCATTCTCGTCTACGCCCTTCTTGATAACACGCTCAGCACGATGCGGTGTGATCATATGGTTTGCCTTTACGATCACATTTCCTTCGCTGTCTTTAATATCCTCGCAGGAGAAACGTCCTGTGATACGATCCTGGAGGCTTTCAATCTCTTCGTTCGCATCCATGAACGCGTGTACATACATACCCGGGATCTCATCATCCGGTCCCACACAGTCTGCATCATGGATAATCAGCTGCTGTGAAACATCGACCAGACGTCTTGTCAGGTATCCGGAATCGGCTGTACGAAGAGCCGTATCGGACAGACCCTTACGTGCACCATGAGCGGACATGAAGTACTCCAGTACGTCCAGACCTTCACGGAAATTGGACTTGATAGGCAGCTCGATCGTACGACCTGTCGTATCAGCCATCAGACCACGCATACCCGCAAGCTGTTTGATCTGCTTGTCAGATCCTCGGGCTCCGGAATCGGCCATCATGAAAATGTTATTATATTTATCCAGTCCGGAAAGCAGAGCCTCAGTCAACTTGTCATCGGTTGCCTTCCATGTCTCAACAACTTCTTTATAACGCTCTTCTTCAGTAATAAGACCACGTTTGTAGTTCTTAGTGATCCGGTCTACCGTATTCTGCGCTTCCTCGATCATCTGCGGTTTCTGCGGCGGCACAGTCATATCTGAAATAGATACGGTCATAGCCGCTCTTGTAGAGAACTTGTAACCGATGGATTTCACATCGTCAAGCACCTCAGCAGTCTGAGTAGCGCCATGTGTATTGATAACTTTTTCAAGAATCTGTTTTAACTGTTTCTTTCCAACATGGAAGTCAATCTCCATCAGGAGTTCATTTCCAGGTACTTCTCTGTCAACAAAGCCCAGATCCTGCGGGATGATCTCGTTAAAGAGAAGTCTTCCCAGAGTCGCATCGATCGTTCCTGTTTTCACAGTGCCGTCCGGCATAGTCTTTGACACACGCACCTTGATCTGAGAATGCAGTGTGATATATCCGTTCTCATAAGCAAGGATTGCCTCACTTACACTCTTGAAGAACATGCCTTCACCCTTTGCTCCTGGTCGTACCTGAGTCAGGTAATAAATACCAAGGACCATATCCTGGGAAGGAACTGCAACCGGACCACCATCGGATGGTTTCAGCAGGTTGTTCGGTGAGAGAAGGAGGAAACGGCACTCCGCCTGCGCCTCCTGTGACAGCGGAACATGGACAGCCATCTGGTCTCCATCGAAGTCAGCATTGTATGCTGTACAAACAAGGGGATGCAGTTTGATGGCCTTACCTTCTACCAGGATCGGTTCGAAAGCCTGGATACCGAGTCTGTGAAGCGTGGGGGCACGGTTCAGCATGACCGGATGTTCCTTGATGACCTCCTCAAGGACATCCCAGACTTCGGGCTGAAGCCTCTCAACCATTTTCTTTGCATTCTTTATATTATGAGCTGTCCCATTTGCCACAAGTTCTTTCATAACGAACGGCTTAAACAGCTCGATAGCCATCTCCTTCGGCAGGCCGCACTGATAAATCTTCAGCTCCGGTCCTACAACGATAACGGAACGTCCGGAATAGTCAACACGTTTTCCAAGAAGATTCTGACGGAAACGTCCGGACTTTCCTTTCAGCATATCGGACAGAGACTTCAGAGCTCTGTTTCCAGGACCTGTAACCGGACGTCCGCGGCGTCCGTTATCGATCAGAGCGTCCACTGCCTCCTGAAGCATACGTTTCTCATTGCGTACAATGATATCCGGTGCTCCAAGCTCCAGCAGTCTCTTCAGACGGTTATTTCTGTTGATGATCCTTCTGTACAGATCATTCAGGTCAGAGGTCGCAAAACGACCTCCGTCCAGCTGTACCATCGGACGCAGATCCGGCGGGATAACCGGAATAGCTGTCAGAATCATCCACTCCGGTCTGTTTCCGGATTCACGGAACGCCTCTACTACTTCCAGACGCTTTACGATCCTTGCTCGTTTCTGTCCGGATGCATTTTCAAGTGCAGCCTGAAGCTCTACGTATTCTTTATCCAGATCGATCGCTTCCAGCAGTTCCTTGATGGCCTCAGCGCCCATCCCCACACGGAAGGCACCGCTGCCCCATTTTTCTCTCTGTTCCTGGTATTCTGCTTCTGACAGGATCTGCTTGTTCATCAGATCTGTCTCTCCCTTATCCAGCACAATATAAGACGCAAAATACAACACTCTCTCCAGTGTTCTCGGAGAAATATCAAGGATCAGGCCCATACGGCTTGGAATTCCTTTAAAATACCAGATATGGGATACCGGCGCTGCCAGTGCGATATGTCCCATACGCTCACGGCGCACACTGGACTTTGTAACCTCTACACCACACCGGTCGCAGATAACTCCTTTATAACGAATCTTCTTATATTTTCCGCAATGACACTCCCAGTCCTTGCTGGGTCCGAAGATCCTCTCACAGAAAAGTCCGTCTTTTTCAGGTTTTAACGTCCTGTAGTTGATGGTTTCCGGCTTGGTAACCTCTCCCCTTGACCACTCCAGGATCTTTTCCGGTGAAGCCAGGCCGATCTTGATCGCATCAAATGTTAACGGTTCATATTGTTGTTCATTGTTATTTGGCATAGAAACGGCTCCTCCTATTCTTCCTCATCACCCAGGTACTCGTCAAAATTTATATTGTCAAAGTCGCTGTCATCCGGCTCTTCTTCATCAGGCTCTATATCTTCCAGCTCTTCCCCGACAAATTCCTGCTCGGTAAATCCATGATCTCCGAACGACTCATTGTCGTCTCTGTACTTTCTGTCTCCCTCAATGATATGACGCAGATCTGTATCTCCGTAATCAACGTTTTCCATGATCTCTACTTCTGTATTATCGTCACGCAGGACGCGGACATCCAGTGCCAGCGACTGCAGCTCTTTCAGAAGCACCTTGAAGGACTCTGGAATACCTGGCTCGGGAATATTTTCACCTTTGATGATTGCCTCATATGTCTTAACACGGCCTACAACGTCGTCAGACTTCACAGTCAGGATCTCCTGAAGCGTATAAGATGCACCGTAAGCCTCAAGAGCCCACACCTCCATCTCTCCGAAACGCTGTCCTCCGAACTGGGCCTTACCACCCAGAGGCTGCTGTGTAACGAGAGAGTACGGACCGGTAGAACGTGCATGGATCTTATCGTCTACCAGGTGGTGCAGCTTCAGATAATGCATGTGTCCGATTGTTACCGGGCTGTCAAAGAACTCACCGGTACGTCCGTCGCGCAGACGCACTTTACCATCTCTTGAAAGAGGCACTCCTTTCCAGAGTTCTCTGTGATCTCTGTTGTCCGACAGATACTGCAGCACTTCAGGAAGCAGCTCTTCCCCGTGCTTCTTCTCAAACTCATCCCACTCAAGATTTACATAATCATTTGCAAGATCCAGAGTATCCATAATATCGATCTCATTTGCGCCGTCGAATACAGGAGTGGAGATATTGAATCCCAGTGCCTTTGCCGCAAGACTCAGGTGAATCTCGAGCACCTGTCCGATATTCATACGTGACGGCACACCCAGCGGGTTCAGTACGATATCCAGCGGACGTCCGTTCGGCAGGAAAGGCATATCCTCCACCGGAAGAACACGGGAGACGACACCCTTATTTCCATGACGACCGGCCATCTTATCGCCGACAGAAATCTTTCTCTTCTGTGCAATATAAATGCGCACAGCCTGATTTACTCCCGGGGACAGCTCATCACCATTCTCTCTGGTAAATACTTTCGCGTCAACAACAATGCCATATTCACCGTGGGGAACCTTCAGGGACGTATCTCTTACCTCACGAGCCTTCTCGCCGAAGATTGCACGGAGCAGACGCTCCTCAGCAGTCAGTTCAGTCTCTCCCTTCGGAGTAACTTTACCTACCAGGATATCTCCGGCACGTACCTCTGCTCCGATACGGATGATTCCTCTCTCGTCCAGATCTTTCAGAGCATCGTCGCCTACTCCCGGAATATCTCTTGTGATCTCTTCCGGTCCCAGTTTGGTATCACGAGCCTCTGCCTCATATTCCTCAATATGAATTGAAGTATAAACGTCATCCTGTACCAGTCTTTCACTTAAGAGGACAGCATCCTCGTAGTTATATCCTTCCCAGGTCATAAATCCGATCAGCGGGTTCTTTCCAAGAGCCATCTCGCCTCCTGATGTAGACGGACCATCTGCAATAACCTGCCCCTTTTCCACACGCTCGCCTTTGTCGACGATTGGTCTCTGGTTATAGCAGTTGCTCTGGTTGCTTCGCTGGAA
This sequence comes from Candidatus Mediterraneibacter stercoripullorum, assembly GCA_019115765.1. Lineage (GTDB taxonomy): Bacteria > Bacillota > Clostridia > Lachnospirales > Lachnospiraceae > Mediterraneibacter > Mediterraneibacter stercoripullorum. The sequence goes on from DXCZ01000037.1 coordinate 21,499, forward strand.
TTTCGTCAGTTTGTATGACTGTTTCGTTCCATCGTCGTGGCGAACCACAATCTCTGTAGATGTAGAGCTTTCAACTACACCTGCCTCTTCTGCAACAACACATACGCCTGAGTCCACCGCTGCCTTCACTTCCATACCAGTACCTACAACCGGAGCCTCTGTGGTAAGAAGCGGCACTGCCTGACGCTGCATGTTTGATCCCATCAGCGCACGGTTCGCATCGTCGTTCTGAAGGAACGGGATGAGGGCTGTAGCCACGGAGAACACCATTTTCGGCGATACATCCATATAGTCAAATTTATTTCGCTCATACTCCTGCGTCTCCTCACGGTAACGGCCGGACACGTTCTTATTCACAAAATGTCCTTCCTCGTCCAGAGGTGTATTCGCCTGAGCCACATGATAATTATCTTCTTCGTCCGCCGTCATATAGACAACCTCGTCCGTAACTCTTGGGTTAGCCGGGTCGGACTTATCCACCTTGCGGTACGGAGCCTCTACAAATCCGTACTCATTGATTCTTGCATAGCATGCAAGTGAGTTGATCAGACCGATGTTGGGACCCTCAGGAGTCTCGATAGGACACATTCTTCCATAGTGTGAGTAATGCACGTCGCGGACCTCGAACCCGGCACGGTCTCTTGACAGACCTCCAGGTCCCAGAGCGGAAAGACGTCTCTTGTGCGTCAGCTCACCCAGCGGGTTGTTCTGATCCATGAACTGTGACAGCTGGGAAGATCCGAAGAACTCCTTCACTGCGGCTGTCACAGGCTTGATATTGATCAGAGACTGAGGTGAGATTCCCTCCTGATCCTGAGTTGTCATCCTCTCACGGACAACTCGCTCCAGTCTGGACAGACCGATCCTGTACTGGTTCTGCAGCAGCTCTCCCACCGCACGGATACGGCGGTTGCCCAGATGATCGATATCATCATCATTTCCTATACCATACTCAAGATGCATGTTGTAGTTAATAGAAGCAAGGATGTCCTCCTTGGTAATATGCTTCGGGATAAGATCATGGATATCTCTCTTGATCATCCTCTTCATCTCATCGATATCTCCGGCGGATTCTTCGATAATACCGGCAAGAACCGGATAATACACCTGCTCCTTCACGCCGACTTCCTGAGGATCGATATCCACAACTGCCTGCAGATCCACCATCATATTGGAAAGGATCTTGATATTTCTGGACTCGTCCTCGCCTTCTACCCAGAGATAAGGAGCCGCAGAGTTCTGGATTGCATCCGCGATCTCGCGGGTGATCTTCGTTCCTTTTTCTGCAACAACGTCCCCTGTGATCGGGCTGACAACATCTTCTGCAAGAATACGTCCTGTCACACGGTTCTTCAGCATCAGCTTTTTATTGAATTTATAGCGACCAACTTTGGCCAGATCATAACGTCTCGGGTCAAAGAACATGCTGGTGATCAGACTTTCCGCACTGTCCACCGCCAGCGGCTCTCCCGGACGGATCTTCTTATACAGCTCTAAAAGACCCTCCTGATAGTTCTCAGCAGTGTCTTTTCCAAAGCTTGCAAGAATCTTGGGCTCCTCACCAAACAGTTCGATAATCTCCGCGTTCGTTCCGATACCGAGCGCACGGATCAGAACAGTGATCGGAACCTTTCTCGTCCTGTCTACTCGTACATAAAAAACGTCATTGGAGTCAGTCTCATACTCAAGCCATGCGCCTCTGTTGGGAATAACGGTGGCTGAATACAGTTTCTTTCCCAGTTTATCATGTGCGATACCATAATAAATTCCAGGAGACCGGACAAGCTGGCTTACGATGACACGCTCCGCACCATTGATCACGAAGGTACCCGTCTTTGTCATCAGCGGGAGATCTCCCATGAAGATCTCATGCTCATTTATCTCATCATTTTCCTTATTATAAAGCCTCACCCTGACTTTCAGCGGCGCCGCATAGGTCGCATCGCGTTCTTTACACTCATCAATGCTGTATTTCACATCTTTCTCGCAGAGTGTAAAATCCACGAATTCCAGACTCAGATGACCACTGTAATCAGTGATCGGGGAAATATCGTCGAATACCTCTTTCAGACCTTCATCAAGGAACCATTGATATGAATCTTTCTGAACTTCAATGAGGTTGGGCATTTCCAATACTTCTTTTTGTCTGGAATAGCTCATGCGGAAGCTTTTTCCGGTTTTGATGGGACGAATTCTGTTTTTCTCCATTGACGTTTCACTCCTCAATTATTTTTTCCAGTTCACAAAATGAAAAGCCATACAGGAAGTCAATTCCTGATGGTATGGCATAGCTTTCCATAATAGAGCATTTTTTACTATAACACAAACTCTTTTTCTCTGTCAATAATCATTTCTGTATTTTTGCACTTTTCACTTGACTTTTCACTCTATTTATGATATATCTCTGTCATTTTGACTGCCGCCTGCCGTGGATCTGCGTCAAATCTCGGAAATCTGCATATTCGCAAAGCCGAAAACTCCACATATGCAAAAACCGCAGAAGCATATTTTATCTTCTGCGGTCTCTTTCCTGATCCACCCCGCAGCGCCTGCGGGGAAACACACTCAGTCTTGATTATTTCAGGTTTACTTCTGCACCCTGCTCCTCAAGTTTAGCCTTGATTTCCTCAGCCTCTGCCTTAGAAACAGCCTCTTTCAGTACCTTCGGAGCGTTGTCAACGAGCTCTTTAGCCTCTTTCAGACCAAGACCTGTGATCTCACGTACAGCCTTGATAACCTTAACCTTGGAAGCGCCTGCAGATACAAGCTCTACATCAAACTCATCTTTCTCTTCAGCTGCCGGAGCATCTCCGCCTGCTGCTGCAACTACAACGCCTGCTGCTGCGGAAACGCCGAACTCTTCCTCGCAAGCTTTTACTAACTCATTTAACTCTAATACTGATAACTCTTTGATCGCTTCGATCATTTCAGCTGTTGTCAACTTAGCCATTTTGATTATCCTCCATTTTTTAATCTTAATTTGAAATCGTCATTTCGAACAGGATCTGTGTCCTGCCGCAAACCATCTTACTCTTCTGCCGCCGGAGCCTCTGCTGTCTCTGCAGGAGCTTCTGCTGCCTCCTC
>DXCZ01000038.1 GCA_019115765.1 Candidatus Mediterraneibacter stercoripullorum
AGAAGCTGCAAGAAGTATTGTACTGCTCGCAGTATTGACGATACTGTTCATGGTACTGATCGGAAGGTTGTTCTTCCTTCAGATCGTGAACGGCGAAAAATATACGGAAAAATTTAATCTGAGGATCAAGAGGGAGATCACCCTGCCCGGGACCAGAGGGAATATTTATGACAGGAATGGGAAGCCGCTTGCAGTCAATAAACTGGCGTGGTCTGTCACCATAGAAGATCAGGGGAGTTATGCTTCGGAGAGGGAGAGAGAGCTGGATCTGAACGGAAAGATCTATCAGCTGATAACGCTCTTGGAGAAGCACGGTGATTCCATGGAAAACGCGCTTCAGATCCGGCTGGATAAGAACGGGAATTATGAATTTACAGCCGACGGTTTCCAGCTTGACCGGTTCAAAGCTGATGTGTACGGGAGATCTCAGATCGAAGATCTGACAGAGGAAGAGCAGGCAGCTGATGCGGAAGATGTTGTTGCATATCTGGCAGATAAATTCTGTGTGTATTCACAGGCGGATAAAGAGTATACTGAGAAGGAAAGGGAAGCGTACGGACTCCCGGAGGAATTCCAGAAGAAAGAGGTTCTGGACATTGTAAGCATGCGTTATGCCCTGTTCTTGCAGACTTATCAGAAATACCTTTCTGTCACTGCGGCAAGGGATGTGTCTCCGGAGACTGCGGCGGTTGTCATGGAAAGTGATCTGTCCGGCGTGGACGTCAGGGAAGGCAGCATCCGTGTATACGAAGGAGGCGAAGCATGTGCGCCGGTTCTGGGCTATACAGGACCCGTCAGCGCGGAAGATTTGGAGGAGAGTGAAGAAAAGGGCTATACAGTGAACTCCATAGTCGGGAAATCCGGGATGGAAGAGTATTTGGAAGATGTGCTTCAGGGACGAGACGGAAAAAAGGAAGTCTACGTGGACAATATGGGAAGGGTTACCCAGGACCTTGGCGTGACGGAAGAAGTCCGAGCAGGCAAAGACGTATATCTTACGATCGACCTTGAACTCCAGCAGAAAACTTATGAAGCGCTTGAGCGGAAGATCGCGGATATCCTGCTTGCGAATATCATCAACGCGAAGACATTTGACAAAACAGCAGTAAAAGATGCCGTGGAGATAAAGATCCCGGTCTATGACGTGTATATTGCGCTTCTGAATAACGGGCTCATTGATGTGTCCCATTTTGAAGAAACAGACGCGTCAGGGACAGAGCAGGAAGTATACCGGATTTTTACGGAAGGGAAAGATCAGGTTTTAAGAGAGATACAGGCGGTATTGGAAGACTCCGCGGCAAGGTATGCGGATCTGACGGCAGAGATGCAGGAGTATACGGATTTTATCATAGATTCCCTGGATCTCATCGATCATGACAGGCTGGAAGAGGAGTCAGAAACTTACCAAAGATGGACAGAAGGAGATCTGTCTCTGAAGGAGTTCCTGTATCAGGCTATCGAAGAAGGATGGATCAATTTCGAAGCCCTGGATTCAGGTGAGGAGTATCTGACACGGGATGAAATGTATGAAATGCTGTGTACTTATATCCGGCAGGAGCTTCAGGACCATGCTACGTTTGATGAGCTGATCTACAAATATCTGGTCCTGGAAGATAAGATCCTGCCGGAACAGATCTGTATGATCCTATACGATCAGGGGGCTGCTGACAAGGCGGACGGAGATTTTGAGAGCTGGCAGCATGGCGGCATTTCCACACATGAGCTGGTGCTCAGAAAAATAGACAAACTGGAGATCACTCCGGCAGATCTGGCGCTTGATCCTTGTTCCGGCTCGGCGGTGGTCACGGATACGAAGACAGGAGAAGTGCTGGCATGTGTCAGCTATCCGGGATATGATAACAACAGACTTGCAGGTCAGATGGATGAGGAATATTATTACCGCATTTATAACAATGCATCTCTTCCCCTGTATAACAGGGCCACACAGCAGCTCTCCGCGCCGGGATCTACATTCAAACCAGTCACAGTGATCGCCGGGATGGAAGAAGGGGTAATCAATGCAGGGACGGCCGTTGTCTGCGACGGCGTATTTGACAAAGTAGCCCCGCCCTTGAAATGCTGGCATGAGGCAGGACACGGTTCTGTTTCCGACGCTGCGTCTGCCCTTCAGAATTCCTGTAATGATTATCTGTGCGAGATTTCGTACCGCCTGGGCATGGGGGAGGGTGGAACGTATTCTGATGAACAGGCGCTTGACGTTTTACAGGAGTACGCCAGATTATTCGATCTGGATAAGAAAAGCGGCATAGAACTGCCTGAGAGCAGCCCGCAGGTGACAGACAGCTATGCCATCCCCTCAGCAATCGGCCAGGGAACAAATAACTTTTCCACTGTCCAGCTGGCGAGGTATGCGACAACGTTGGGCAACAGAGGCACCAGCTTTGCTCTGACATTGATCGATCAGATCGACGGGGCAGAGAATGAGCCGGAAATAGAGAGCCAGATCGACTTAGCTCCTGAAGTATGGGATACAGTGCACATCGGAATGGAATGGTATATCCAGTCCACACAGATTTTTAATGATTTTCCGATCACTGCCGCAGGAAAATCCGGAACCGCGCAGGAGATAAAGACAAGACCGGACCACAGCCTGTTCATCGGATTTGCACCGGCAGATGTGCCGGAGATCGCGGCGGCTGTCAGGATCACAAATGGTTATGAGGCGGGCAATGCCGTTGCGTGCGGAAGAGAGATATTTGAGACTTATTATACATTGAAGGGAGAACTGTATGAGAAGAATGAATAAAAGTTCCATTTCTGTTTTGTTATTTCTCTGCCTCATAGCAGCCGCGGTATCCGGCGGCTGTGCAGGAAAATCAGAGGAATATCCCGGCGGGCAGGGGGCGGACGGCCGGAAATCCGGCATCACTGCTCCAGCCGGATCAGAAGTGATAACAGCGTTGTCGCAGCAGGAGAAAAAGGGCACAGAGGCGGAACCAGTGATCGAAGAAGTTGACTATTCAGCGTATTTTGAAGGGCTAAACGGAGCGGCTGTGATATATGACCCGTCTGAGAATCGGTATCAGATATACAATCAGGAAACAGCCCTGACGCAGCGTTCCCCTTGTTCTACGTTTAAGATCATATCATCCCTGATCGGCCTGGAGAATGGGATCATAGTGCCTGAAGATTCAGTGCGCCCATGGAGCGGTGAGATCTTTTGGAATGAGGACTGGAACAGGGATATTGGATTCGAAGATGCATTTCGGACTTCCTGTGTCTGGTATTTCCGGCAGGTCATTGACGAAATTGGAACAGAGCTGATGCAGGAAGAGTTAGACAGGCTGCAGTACGGAAACCGTGATATATCCGACTGGGAAGGGCGTCAGAACACGAATGACGATAACAGGGCGCTGACTGGTTTCTGGATCGAATCATCGCTCAGGATCTCTCCCAAAGAACAGACAGAAGTCATGGAACGGATCTTTGGCAGCGATTCCGAATATTCAAAAGGAACCCAGGACAAGTTAAAAGAAGTCATGCTGGTGTCCGGGCAGAGTGAGCCGGGGCTCGCTGTTTATGGGAAGACCGGACAGGGGGCGGAAGGGAATACTACAGTCGACTGCTGGTTTACGGGATTTGCAGACCAGGGGGAGAGCAGGATTTATTATTGTGTGTACCTTGGCAGGACGAACGGCGCGGATCTATCCGCTGTAAAAGCGAGGGAGATTGCCCTGCAGATACTTGCCGATTACTAAAAAGATTCCTATGCGCAGCTGAAAAGACGTTTAAAAGCCAGGGGCAGTTCCCGAAGAAACCGTACCCTGGCTTTGCTTTCTTTTACACTATACACAGAAAAATCACATTACAGCAGATCATGCAGTATACTTACAGCGGCTTCGGAAGCAGCGCTTCCGGAAGCGCCTCCCGAGTCCTGCATGTTTAAGGCAAAACAATAGACATTTTCATCCGTTTCGAGAAAGCCCACAAACCAGCCGTTCGTATTTCTGCCGTTTCTTGATCCTGTGCCGGTTTTACCGTAAAGAGTCCCTATATCCGTGTTGGATATGAATAACGCATCCTTTACAGCCTGGATATTCTCGGGATCAAATCCCCATTTGTTGCGGAGAAAATCTGACAGGAGGATCACCTGTTCTGCCGGGGAAATCTTCAATGTGGATTCTGCCCAGTAATCGTCTATTCCACCGGACAGATCGCAGTTCCCATATCCGATCTTTGTGTAATAGCCGCGCAGTGCAGGATAGCCTGTCTGTTCGTCCAGTTCCTGGAAATACCAGTTCGCTGAGTTCTGCATTGCAGTGGCAAGTGTCTGGTCCTGGTTCCATGAGTCAATGGAGTATAAGGTTCCGTCCCATGCTCGCTCATTGGAATCCGCTGAGATAATGCCTTCTTCCAGGGCAAACAGCCCGCTGTATATCTTAAAGGTGGAATCCGGCGACACGCGCTGTGTACTCAGATCTTCATTGTAGATCATATAATG
>DXCZ01000039.1 GCA_019115765.1 Candidatus Mediterraneibacter stercoripullorum
CCCATATTACCGAATGCCATCATCTGTACGTTGACAGCTGTTCCCCATGAATACGGGATATCATTGTCACGGCGGTAAACGTTAGCTCTCGGGTTGTCCCATGAACGGAATACAGCCTTAACAGCTCCTACCAGCTGCTCTTTTGCATCTGTCGGGAAGTCTGATCCGATCTTCTCTTTATACTCAGCCTTGAACTGTCCTGCCAGAGTCTTCAGATCCTCTGCTGTCAGCTCAACGTCCTGCTTAACACCTTTTTCTTCTTTCATCTTGTCGATGAGTTCTTCGAAGTATTTCTTTCCAACTTCCATAACTACGTCAGAGTACATCTGGATGAATCTTCTGTAGCAGTCCCAAGCCCATCTCGGATTGCCTGATGCCTCTGCCAGAGCCTCAACTACTTCTTCGTTCAGACCAAGGTTCAGGATCGTATCCATCATACCCGGCATGGAAGCTCTTGCACCGGAACGAACGGAAACGAGCAGCGGATTCTCTTTGTCTCCGAATTTCTTACCTGTGATCTCTTCGAGCTTTGTCATAGCCTCCATGATCTGGCCCATGATCTCATCGTTGATCTGTCTGCCGTCCTCATAGTACTGAGTACAAGCCTCTGTTGTAACAGTGAATCCCTGCGGTACCGGGAGTCCAAGGCCTGTCATCTCTGCAAGGTTAGCGCCCTTGCCGCCAAGAAGGTTTCTCATTGTAGCATTGCCTTCTGTGAACATATAAACCCATTTTGTTGCCATGTTCCATGACCTCCTCAAAAAATTTGCAAATATTTATGCAATAATTCGCATATAATATTTTAATAGTTTTGCCTCTTTGCGTCAAGCATTTTGTCCGGAAAGATAGATAAAACATACATATTTTTACATCTTCTTAACTCCCATCATTCTGGCTCTTCCGTCTGGAAGCCGCCGTTCCGGAGCTTTCTACAGGAAAAGTCTCACGAGAGCGATCAGGATCGACGCCACAGCAACAATCCGCTTGAGCAGGAGCTGATCGATCCTGGCAGCATTTCTGCTGCCTGCCGCAACTCCGATCCCATGGGCCGCCAGCACAGGAACCAGAAGAAGGAACAGTCCTTGTTTCCCGGAGGCGTGGATCAGATATCCTCCCGCGGCCGGAAGTGCTATGAAAATAGAGTTGAAAAGAGACATTCCTACCGCTGTATGGGCCGGGAAGCCCAGCAGGGTCAGCAGAGGCATCACAAGCACCGGACCTCCGGCTCCCGATGCGGCACAGACAGCTCCGGTGACCAGCCCCAGCAACAGATAAAAGACCGATTTTCCTCCTGCTGTCTCCTCTGTTTTCCTTTTCTCCCTCTCTTGTTCCTTCTTTTCTCTTCTGAGCAGTATCGATATGCCGGATAGCAGGACAACCACATACAGGACAATCTGAATCACATTCTCCGGGATCAGGAGATTGATCCTTACTCCCGCCACTGCCCCCACAAGACTGCCTGCGGAAAGGATCACTGCCGGACGAACTGCCAGATTTCCCTCCCGGTAATAGGTGACGGAGCCCAGCACACCGGAGATCAGGAAGGCGGAGAAGCTCAGCGCCATCGACTGATCTGCCGGCATCCCAAGGAATCCGGTATAGAACATCGGCAGCAGAAAACCGGCGATTCCCGTCAGACCGATGCAGACTCCTACAGCAAGATTTAAGATCAGGATCAAGACCAGTGTCATAGTCCCGCACCTGTTCTTTCTGCAAAGGCCGCTGCTTCAGCCATGATCTTCTCCTCATCAAGTGTCAGCACCTGGCGGTCCTTCATAAGCACCTTGCCACCAGCTACTGTATCACAGACATCTCCGGCCGTCACACATTCCAGAAGGGTATTCACAAGGCTGCCCGTTGGATACAGATGGGGACGGTTCCATTCGATGGTGATCAGATCTGCCTGTCTGCCAGTTTCCATCCTGCCCCCATTCTCTCCCATCAGCCGGTAACCGTTCTCTGTCGCCATCCGCATGATCTCCCTGGCAGGCATGACTGCCGGCTCATTAAGCCGCCCCGCATACAAGGCATTCATGACCGAACGGAAGATCTTCATCTCGTTCCACAGGCTCAGGCCGCCATGTGCCGCTCCATCTGTCCCAAGCCCCACACAGATTCCCCGGACATTCAGAGAAGGCGTGTCTGGAACACCTTTCCCGCAGTTGCTGAAGGGACAGTGACACACCTTCACATTATGCCGCGCAATGATCTCTTTTTCATTTTCCGACAACAGGATCCCGTGCGCCGCAATGAATCTTTCACTCAGAACTCCCATGGACTCCAGATATTCAAAGGGTCTCATTTTTTTATTCACAAGAAAGTAGTTTACTTCTCCAGGATACTCATTCATATGTGCCTGCAGCCTGGCTCCCCGGTCTGCGGCATGCTGAGCTGCTTTCTCCACCAGACGGTCAGAGCAGGAAATCAGAGACCGCAGCGAATAGGCGGTCTTCAGAAGACCTTTCCCGTGGAAGCCGTCATACAGCCGATCCGTCTGGGCCACCGCCTCATCCGCATTCTGGGCAATGGATTCCGGCAGCCCCTCCTCATCCATCGTTGATGCGGAAAGCAGCCCTCTCAATCCCGACTTCAGGTAAACCTGTGCTGCCGCTTCCATATGATAGCTCCCTGCTTCCACAAAAGCTGTCGTTCCGGAATGGATCATTTCCAGCGCCGCCAGAGACGCGCTCAGCTCCATCCGTTCATCATCCAGCGTGCTTTCAAAAGGAAGCATGATACGAGTCCATATCATAGGCAGGGCATCCAGGACCCGCCCCTTTAGAAGCTGTTGTCCGGTATGCATATGGCAGTCCGCCAGGCCCGGCATCACAAGTTTTCCCGTCCCCCGAAGATATTCCTCCGAGGGAATCCGTCTGTCCTCTTCCCTGAATGGGCGGATCGCAGAGATCACACCATTTTCAACTTCCACAGTCTGGCCGCCCCGGATGGTTCCGTCCGGCAGCAAGACCGCGGCGTCCGTGATGATCAGATCACGCATTCTATATTCCTCCCGTTTTCTGTTGTTTATAAGACTGATAATTATCTTTTTCTGTGATATTTATTGTATCTTTGTCTCGTGATTTCCTGTCAGATCGTACCTGTAAGTCCCATTACGATCTGAGCGATCAGTGCAGACCCCAGAAATGTACCGGTCATCACAAATACTCCGATCAGGATCATTTTCCATCCCTGTTTCAGGAATGAACGGATCTGATCGCTGATAGAAATTCCGGCATAGGCACCTACCATAGTCAGAGGCGCCGTAAAATTAATCTTGCCTGCCGCCTCGATGACAAACTCTCTGCACGGAGAGATGGGACATGCGGCGAGAAGTCCAAGAATAGAAACATATGCTACAACAGGAAGCTTCAGCGGGATCACTTTACTCACAGCTACACCTGCCGCCGAGATCACGAGCAGTATAAGGATCCCCGGCAGTGAATCCATAAATCCTACATCAAATCCAACAAAATTCGCTAGTGCGATCCCCAGACCTGACAGGATAAACAATACGAGCCATTCTACATATCTCATGACTGTCCCTCCTCTTTCTTCCTCTTGTCCCAGAACCTTCCGATCCTCGGTTCCAGAAAGTTATACAATACGTTGCACAGCGGCAGCCCGATGAGCAGTGTCATATAGATCCCGTCGATTCCGGATATCGTCTCACTGGCACTCGCAAGAGCTGAAATCTGATCTGCCATAGCCGGATAAATCTCTGTCAGGGACGCTACTGCACTTGCCATCAGGATTCCCGCTCCCACACCAGAAGCCATTCCCAGCGCATAGGGATGGAAGACCCCGAACATGGCAATCACAGAAACCATAAATCCAAAATAGATAGTTCCGATCATACCGCCCACCACATAAATAGACAGGCTTCCTCGCGCTTCCGGGGAATCCGGCCCATAGACATCTGTGATCAGGGCTAGATTGGACTCTCTGTTAATGGAGTGGGTGGCACCCACAGCCTCTCGCTTGAGTCCCAGAAATACGGCAAGAGGCATAGCCAGCAGGATCGTACCCAGATTCCCGAACTCCTGCAGAATAAGAGCCGGTCCGGCGGAGATCACCGTCTCCAGGCTGGCTCCGGCATTGATTCCCAGCTTCGCGATGAACGGACATATAGCGACAATAACCAGCTTGGATGCCGCCTTTACTTCTTTAGACTTCATGATCTTAAGCGCCTGGGGGCCGGACATGACTCCCATGATCAGGGCGTAAAAGATCGGGAACAAAATGAACTGTCCCGGTCCCAGCGGGATCTGTATCTGGCCGATCGAATCTGCGATCAGAATGGCCAGAAGCGCCAGAAGGTAGATCTTGTACTCTGCCCTGAGCCTGGCTTTCAGTGACGGATATACGTATTTATCCATTTTCACTTCCTCCTCATCTCTTTTGTTTTTGCGTACTGCTGATGTTCTCTGCCCTCATAACAGCTCGGGACAGATTCAGAGCCTTTGTATTGTATCGCTGGCAGATTTCCAAAAAAAGGACAAATGGGTCTTTTTTTCTATTTTTTTTGCAGATATAATGTAAAGACAAGGAAAGAATAGCACCAATGCCAGAGAGGAAGGGGTGGTGATCTTGACATTACAGGAACTGATCAAAGAAGTGCCGCAGCTGGAGGAATATATCCGCTATATGCCCGAAGAGCTCTGGCAGCGTTATACAATCCGTGTTTATCCTCCGGGAACGATCATCCACCAGAAGGATTTCACATTAAACTATTTTGGGATTATCGCAAAGGGGGAGCACCGGGTCATCAATGAGTTCCAGAATGGAAATGTATATATGATCGAGAAAAACGAACCAATTGATTTTATCGGGGAAGTCACGATCCTTGCCGGCATGGAAAAGACTTCCGTCACCATCGAGACGCTCACCGAAACTACGGCAGTCTTCTTCTCCCGGAAAGATTTTGAAGAGTGGATCGCAAAGGACATCCATTTCCTGAGACTTGTTTCACAGAAGGTTGCCTTCAAGCTTTACCGTTCCTCCTACAACCGTGGCGCACGACTCTTTTATCCGCCCCATTTTATCCTGCTGGATTATATACTGAAATCCGCTTCGGCCATGGATATTGAAAAAAAGGGATCTATCATCTTGCCTAAAACACGGCAGGCCCTTTATGAGGAATGTGGGATCACAGTCAAGACCATCAACCGTACGATCCGAAAACTGAAGGAAGACGGGCTTGTCTCGATCACGCGCGGAAAGATCAGCATGTCCCTTGAGCAGTACCGGAAGGCCAGGAAGGCAATCTATTATTATGTAAATTATTAGATATTGGGGGAATCCCTGATTGTTGCAGGAAGTTTCCGGCAGAACAACGAAGGAGCGCAGATATCACACAATCTACGCTCCTCTTTTTCTGCATTCACACAGTTACATTTTCAAAAATGCCCGGTAACCTTTAACTGCCTCATAAACGTCAGCCTTGCTGGACACCTCATAAGGCGCATGCATATTGAGCACTGCCACACCGCTGTCGATCACTTCCATACCATAGTTGGCCATGATGTAGGCAATGGTTCCGCCGCCGCCGGCATCCACCCGTCCCAGTTCGGCAAACTGATATGCAACGTCTGCTTCGTCCATAGTCTTTCTCAGCTCTGCGATATACTCCGCGTTTGCATCATTGGAGCCGGACTTTCCACGGCTTCCGGTAAATTTATTAAATGTCAGGCCATTAGCGAAAAAGGCAGAACTGCGCTTCTCAAAAACCTCTGCATACATCGGATCATAGGCAGCGCTCACGTCAGAGGAGAGCATCCGTGAATTTGCCAGTGCCCGGCGCACCTTCAGCTCAGACTCTCCCTCTGTAAGAGCGATCAGCTCAGCGACCGTATTCTCAAAAAACCGGGAATGCATACCGGTAGCTCCCACACTGCCGATCTCTTCCTTATCTACAAGGAGGCAGCAGCCTGTCCGGTCTGCTTCTTTCACGTCAAGCATGGCAAAGAGAGAGGTAAATGCGCATACCCTGTCATCCTGTCCATAGGAAAGGATCATGCTTCTGTCCAGTCCGCAGTCCCGTGCCTTGCCTGCCGGAACGATTTCCAGCTCTGCAGATGTAAAATCAGATTCTTCCATCCCATACTTTTCTTTCAAAAGCCGAAGTACATTTTCCTTGACAGCGTCTGCAGGAGTCTCTCTGCCGTCGGCTTTATCCTTTTTTCCTTTTTTCATCTCGTGGAGTACTTCGTTCAGCGGGCAGTTCCCGATCAGGAGATCAAGCTTCTCTCCTTCTATGACTTTGGAAGCCTTTTTCTCCATCTGATCCTGGGCAAGGTGTACCAGAAGATCCGTGATCACAAACACCGGATCTGCCGCGTCCTCGCCAATCGTCACCCGCTGAGCGGTACCATCCTTTTTCACTACCACACCGTGGATTGCCAGAGGCTGCGCCACCCACTGATATTTCTTGATTCCGCCGTAATAGTGGGTATCAAGGTAGGCAAGGCCCTCATTCTCGTAAAGAGGATTCTGCTTCACGTCAATACGGGGAGAATCAATATGGGCCCCCAGGATGTTCATTCCTTCCGATACCGGCTTCTCTCCCAGACGGAACAGCGCTACCATCTTATTCATGCACACCGCGTACACTTTATCGCCGATGCTCAGCTTCTGCTTCTTGCTGATCACATCCTCCAGGCTCCGGTAGCCTGCTTTTCTCGCCATTGCGACCGCAAGTTCGACACACTCCCGTTCCGTTTTGCCTTCGTCCAGGCACTGCTTGTATCTCTCATTGAGCTCATCCAATTCTGCGAGCTGGTCTTTTGTATAGGTTGTCCAGATGTTCTTCATACTTACCTCCTTCGGGGACGTAGTAAAATCCGCTTCAGCTACGTCCCCAATTGAACTTCACTGTGTCCCAAACTGAATTTTGCCCTGTCCCTTTTCTGCTATTTCCCTATTATACAACTTTTCACACGGCGATACAATCGATCTGTTCTGGCTTTTGAAATCTTCAGTTCTTTCTGGAGCTTTTCTTTATACATTCGTCTTAGTGTCAGATTTTCAATCATTTCTACAGGTTTTTCAAGCCCCCGCAAATGTGCTTCCTGATACAAAATAGCCATAGCAACTTTATACAATTGATTTTCAACGTCATCAGGAGTATCAAGAAATATATACTTTTGATTTTTGTTATGAAACTCAAGATATTCTTCAAAATCAGTAAAATTCTGTTTATACATTTTAATTGCCGCAGGATGTATTATTTTATTTTTTTCAATTTGATATTCTTTTATACTGGAGTATTTGTAATCTAACGGGGATTTTACCAGATTAGCATTTACCGGATTCATATGAATATAGCGCAGACAGTTCCAGAAATATTGCTCTGATTCCACACATTCGCTTTTAAAACGATTTTGAAAAACATGTCCATTTCGATCGTGCTTAAAATTATAATATTCTGCGTATTCTGCCAAGACAATGGCTAAGTAACCAGATAAGAGTTTCAGATCCGCACGGGCGAGAAGATGAAAATGCGTCGACATAATCACATAAGAAAATATCTCAATCCCATACTTTTCAAGATGCTTATTTAAAAGCCTTTTGAAATTATTCTTTTCTCTTGTTTGCTCAAAAATCTTTTCTCTGTTAATTCCACGCCCCATCAAATGGTATATATTTGTACTGCTTCTTTCTCGGGCACTTCTAGGCATCCTGTCACCTCTTTCCTCATTTTGGGACAGGGCAAAATTCAATTTGGGACATAGTGAATCCCGATTTGGGACACACTGAATCTTGATTTGGGACGTAGTCAAATCGGATTTGACTACGTCCCCGAATGTAGTTACCACTCGAATTTTTTCTCAAAATAGTCTTTCAAATCTTCAATCTTCACGCGTTCCTGCTCCATGGTGTCACGGTCACGTACGGTAACGGCTCCGTCTTCTTCGGACTCGAAATCGTATGTCACACAGAAAGGTGTTCCAATCTCATCCTGACGGCGGTAACGTTTTCCGATGTTTCCTCTGTCATCATATTCGCAGTTATAATACTTACTCAGTTCACTATATATCTTCTCCGCACCTTCTGCCAATTTCTTAGAAAGTGGCAGAACACCGATCTTCACCGGCGCAAGTGCCGGATGGAAATGAAGCACGGTTCTCATATCCGGCTTTTCTTCTGTTCCGATATTCTCCTCGTCGTAAGCGCTGCAGAGGAATGCCAGTACCATACGGTCTGCTCCCAGTGACGGCTCGATAACATAAGGAATGTACTTTTCTTTCGTCTCATCATCAAAGTAGGTCAGATCCTGGCCGGATACGTTCTGATGCTGTGTCAGATCGTAATCCGTACGGTCAGCAATCCCCCACAGTTCGCCCCAGCCGAAGGGGAAGAGAAACTCTACGTCCGTAGTTGCTTTACTATAGAAGGAAAGCTCTTCCTTATCATGATCACGATAACGAACTTCTTCCTCCTTCAGCCCCAGAGAAGACAGCCAGTTCAGGCAGAAGCTCTTCCAGTAGTCAAACCATTCAAGATCCGTATCCGGCTTGCAGAAGAACTCCAGCTCCATCTGCTCAAACTCTCTGGTACGGAAAGTGAAGTTTCCCGGAGTAATCTCATTACGGAAGGATTTTCCAATCTGGGCAATACCGAAAGGAAGTTTTTTCCTGGATGTGCGCTGTACATTTTTAAAGTTCACAAAGATTCCCTGTGCTGTCTCCGGGCGGAGATAAACTGTATTTTTTGCATCTTCCGTTACTCCCTGAAAGGTCTTGAACATCAGGTTAAACTGACGGATATCCGTAAAATTATGCTTACCGCAGGTCGGGCATGGGATCTGATGTTCCTCGATAAATGCAGTCATCTGCTCCTGGGACCATCCGTCCACAGAACCCTCAAGCTGAATGTCTTTCTCCTCACAGTAATCCTCAATCAATTTATCAGCGCGGAATCTCTCATGACATTCTTTACAATCCATCAACGGATCGCTGAACCCACCGAGATGTCCGGACGCAACCCACGTCTGAGGATTCATCAGGATCGCGCAGTCAACTCCTACGTTATATGGATTTTCCTGTACGAATTTCTTCCACCATGCCCTCTTTACATTATTTTTAAGCTCCACACCAAGATTTCCGTAGTCCCATGTATTAGCCAGACCTCCGTAAATCTCGGATCCCGGGTATACAAACCCTCTGGATTTGGCCAGAGCTACGATTTTATCCATTGTCTTTTCAACCATGATTCATTTCCTCACATTTCTTTATTTGTCTCAATTGGTACTTATTATATAGTCTGATCTCTCATTTTTCAAGAGATTACCACAATTTACAGCATTCTCTGAAATCTCCTCCATCCCTTGCCGTGCTACAGCAGAGTCTCCAGAATTTCCAGCGACTTGAACTTCCGGTCCACGTAGACTGCTATCAGCCGATCCATTACCGTCCCCAGTTCCTTAAGCACTTTCTCCTTCACCGCAAATGTATATAAATGCTCTATTTTACTGTTCTCAATAAATTGCATGCTATATAAAGTTGACTGATTCAAAACAATCCCGTCTATAACATCTCCGCTGCATTCACTACAGACAAGACCGCCTTTTGCAGCACTGAACACTGCCGGCCGCTCCTTATCTCCACATATAACGCATTGGTAGACCTGAGGCGACTGACCATTGATGCAGAGTGCCTTCAGCTCAAATATGTAGCGGATAAGAAGATCCGGGATATGGGGATTGATCAGCGCCCGCAGCGTCTGATACAGCAGCTTCAGCATTTCCCGCTCATCGTTATTTTCCCTTGTATAGTATGCAGCAAATTCCATAAAATAGAATCCGTAGTAGGCGCCCACCACATCTTCCCGCAGCTCAGCAAAATAATTCGAAATGCTGGCAGACTGTATTGTATAAGAAGTCCGTCCCTGATACAGCGTAAATTCTCCGAAGGAAAACGGATTAACCGCGCCCACCAAAGGGCTGTTTGGTCTCCTTGCGCCCCTGGCAAAGGCGGAGATCTTTCCCTGTTCTTTTGTAAGTATAACGACCCGGCGGTCGTACTCTCCAACCGGAGCGGTGGAGAGCACCATCCCTGTAAGTACGATCTGATTCACCTGTAATCCTTCTGCCTCCTGTATGATTCATGTCCTGTACAATTCCTGATTCAGCTGTTTTTCCCTCAGCTATACTCTTTCGTTTCCCTCTGCCATATCTTTTCCTGATAGATCACTTCGGAAGTATGATACATTATTATAGTCCCAATCCGCTTCATGTTTCGGCGGAGATTCCTTTTCCCTCTCAGTTGTTTCCTTTTCCATCTTATAACTCAAATAATCTGAAATGCTTCCCGTGGCCATAAACTGATCCCAGTATGTGTTTTTCATCTGCTCACCTCTTCTTATGTGAGGCAGGACTGCCTCTGTACATAGAATCCCCGCTTCTGAAAAACACTATACTCCGCAAAAAATACCAGTTCTTTTTTCGCCGAAAGCCTTGACATATTCTCTGATATTATATGGAATTTTTTACAAAATATCAATCTCTGTAAAAGCTTCTCCGACGGACAGCCGACGCATCCCTTCCCCGGCTTTAAGCAATATGCCCGTTGCCTTATTCCATCGCGTCAGTCCACTCTGCTGCTCAGAGTCCAGCTGATCGCGAATATGATCAGGATTACTGCCAAGGCAGGAAGAAAATGAATCCGGAAAATAATCCGATTCAGCCCCATATTCAGGCAGAGTCCAATCAGTACGGCCAGAAGAAATACCGCAAACCATTTTTTATTACCATCCTTCTGGAATGCATGTTTCGCGAGATAAATAAACAGCCATTCCGCCGCCAGGATAAAAACCACTCCTCCCAGAACATTTCCCAGTGTTATGGGAAGATACAGGTCCACACTTCTTCCCAGGAAATGATATAACAATATTTCTATCGTGCCTCCGATCCACCAGATCGCTATCAGGACAACTGCAGTGAGAAAAACCTCATTCACCAGCCCCCATGCTTTTTCCACTCTGCTCCGCCTGGGAATCTCGCTTACTACACTGTCGCAGAATACTCTGTAGTCATCTCCTATCACATTCCCGGCAGGATCTCCCCGCCTTTCTCCGTCTATGAGCATCTGAGTGATATCCCGCCGCACCCGCTCCTGATCATACATGCTGATATCACAGCCCCGCAGATAAACGACCATATCCGTCAGGACAGCATTTCCCTCATCGGACAGCTCCCTGCAAAGTTCATTATTCTCCCTCAGAAGTTCCTTCGTCTGTTTCCGCATTTTCAAATTCCTCCATCTCACCTGCCAGCTGCTCCACAGCTGTTGTCAGTTCATGATAATTTCTGAAAAACTCCTTCATTTCCTGTCTGCCCGCCTCTGTCAGCGAGTAATATTTCCGCTTCGGCCCCAATTCTGACTGCCGATAGACAGCTGTGATCAGACCGTTCTTCTCCAGACGCAGGAGAAGGGGATAGACCGTTCCTTCGGCAATCGTTCCAAAACCATATTCCTCCAGCTGACGGGATATCTCATATCCATATGTCTCACTTTTACTTATAACCGCCAGAACACATCCCTCCAGAGTCCCTTTGAGCATCTGGGACGGAATCATAAAACCACCTACCTTGCATTACAATGCAGCTTTTTCTATATTGTAATGCAAGGTAGGTGGTATGTCAATACAAATTATGAAACTTCCGGAAACGAAGGAACGGGAACCCTCTTTCCGTCTCCCGGATGAGGGCTCCCGTTTCATTTGTCTTCATCTCATATATCAAGCTGCAATAACTACCTTCCCCTACTTTTCCTGTGTTTGATCCTTTTCCATGCTTTTGTTTCATTTTCCAGGATTTTATGACTCATCCTCCCGATAACCGAAATTTTTCATCATATAGTCACTGTCCCGCCAGTTCTTCTGCACCTTCACCCAGAGTTTCAGATTCACCTTGCAGTCCAGCATTTTCTCAATCTCATACCGGGCAGTACTTCCGATCTTCTTCAGCATGCTCCCCTGCTTTCCAATAATAATACCCTTGTGGGAATCTCGTTCGCAGATAATAGTGGCATCGATATGCATGACCTTACGTTCCATCTTCATCCGGTCAATAGCCACCGCGATTCCATGGGGAATCTCCTCATTCAGGCAATGAAGAGCCTTTTCCCGGATCAGCTCCGCAACAATCTGCCGCTCCGGCTGGTCTGTCACTGTATCCTCATCGTAGAACTGGGGACCGTAAGGAAGATATTTCAATATGACTTTTATCAGTTCATCCGTGTTGTCTCCCGTCCTTGCAGACACCGGGACGATCTCCGCGAAATCATATTCTCTGCGGTAGACATCAATAGATGGAAGTATTTCCTCCTTCTTCACCATATCAATCTTATTGATCACCAGGATGACCGGCGTTTTTACCTTTCTAAGCTGATCAATGATATGCCGCTCTCCTCCGCCGATAAAAGTAGTCGGCTCCACAAGCCACAGCACCACATCCACCTCATTCAGGGAACGCTCGGCAATGTGAACCATATACTCCCCCAGCTTGTTCTTCGCCTTATGGATACCCGGAGTATCTACAAAGACAATCTGTCCTTCATCCGTAGTCAGCACCGTCTGGATCCTGTTGCGGGTGGTCTGGGGCTTGTTGGATGTGATGGCAATCTTTTGGCCGATCAAGTAGTTCATCAAAGTGGACTTTCCGACATTAGGCCTGCCGATCAGAGTGGCAAAGCCAGATTTATAATTTTCCTTCATATATTCTCCTTTTACCATTTGTGAACATTCTGTGAAAGGGGACGTAGCCAAATTCGAAATGAGTACGTCCCCTTTCACAATTTTTTCACATTTAGTTCAGTGTCCTTACTTCAAGAAACATATCTTTCTGTTCTTCAATCTTATCTTCGCTTCCGATAACGCACAGCAGATGCTGATCCAGCATGGCCTGTACCACCTGAGCCAGAGCCCGGATATCTGCCTGTCCGGCGTCAAGGATCTGGTTGCGCTCGGTGCGGATCATTTCTTCTGTGACATGGTTCATATACAGGTTCATAGAACGGCTTCCTTTGGCCGATGGAGTCATAGGCCGGTCAATGTTGCTCATGGTGCCGATGATGAATTTGTTCATGTCACGGTCACTGACATTGAAGTTCTTCAGATAGTCGATCACACCCTCATATACTTCCATGGTCTTCTCCAGGTTGGGATCCCGGTAGGATATGAGGTAAGATTCACCGATCCGGTTGAAGTTGCTCATGCAGCCGTAGGCTCCGCCCTTGACCCGGATGTTCTGCCACAGGTAGTCGTATCCCAGGATTACCTTCAGAATCTGAAGTGCACCGCTGTACTCGGCACCTCCGTCAATAAAGTTTCCTACTCTGGCTACATACTGTACCTTGGAAGAAGTTTTGAATCCTTCATTCCGTTTCCTGCAGTGAAGGATGCAGGGCTCTGCTTCCGGCATTTCCTCCGTATGGAGGGTATCCTTTACCGCCATGAATGCCTTCATGGCCGGTTCCAATCCCTCTTCGGAAGAGGTATAGCTGATCATCAGGTTATCTGTCCGGAAGATTCTGCCGGCGATCTCTTTCAGACTCTGGATCAGCTCCTCTTTATGTCCGTCAAAGTCTTCCTCAATATCCTTGACCTTCTCATAGAAACCGATTCCGTCCGTATCATCCTTGAACTTCGACATGGGCGATGCGTAGGAAAGAGCTCTCAGAGCGGCCGTGGTATGTCCTGATGACAGGAAGGACATCTGGAGTCTGGATTTCAGCATGGAGAGGATCTCTTTCAGACGCTTTTCATCATCCAGTCTGGACTCCATCAAGATTTCCCTCATCATTGAGAAAAGGACGTCCATCTTGGGATAGAGAGCCTTTCCTCTCATCTCAAATGTTGCACGGAACTCCTTCTCCTTTATCTTTGTCACATCTGCGTACAGCTCCAGGGAAGTGCCGATTCCGCCGGTATGAACATTGATCTCATTGAACAGCTCCCCGTATTCGTAGTTGTTCGTGTCGATGATTCCAAGTACGCTCTGCAGGATTCCCACATAGGGCAGCAGTTCTTCCCGTATTCCAGACAGATCGAACATAAGTGAAACGTAACCGATCCCGTTCGTCTCCACATTGTGGTAAACGACTTTCACTCCTCCTGCGTCTATCTCTTCATTCACAATGGGAGCAGTGTCTCGGGAAATATCTTCTCTCTTCAACACCGGGATCTTGGCCAGATCCTCCG
The DNA here is from genome assembly GCA_019115765.1 of Candidatus Mediterraneibacter stercoripullorum. Taxonomy (GTDB): domain Bacteria; phylum Bacillota; class Clostridia; order Lachnospirales; family Lachnospiraceae; genus Mediterraneibacter; species Mediterraneibacter stercoripullorum. The sequence goes on from DXCZ01000039.1 coordinate 14,200, forward strand.
GACTGGACTCTTCCTCCTGATACTGCTCCAGCTCATGAGTATCGTCCACCAATTTCTGAATCTGCTCTGGCGTAAGTCTGTCCTTGTACGCCTGCAGTCTGTCCGCCAGTTCCTTATCCATACGTGCCGTACGCCCCTGCTCCGGACGGATGATGACAATGGCTCCATGGGTATTATCCAGCAGATATGTGCGAATCAGATTCTCGAAATACCCGGTATCCACCTGGCTTTTCAGGAATTCAAATGTAGGGATGGCCTGCATATGGATAAAGGGCTTTGTCTCATCATAAAGCCAGCTGTCAAAAAGCTGAAGTCCGTACATCAATCCCCGTGGATAGTTTCCGAAGTCTGCCTCGCGGAACCGGAACTCATGATAGTTAATCCCGGCCCGCAGGGCTTTCCTGTCCATTCCGTTTTCCACGATGCCTTTCAGCGTGTCCTCGATCACACGGATAAAATCCTCTTTCTGCTCCATATTGGCATTCTTGGCGATAACCGAGAAAATAGGCTGATAGATTCCATTGTCATAGGAGCCCATGATATCCTTGCCGATGCCTGCATCAACAAGAGCCTTCTTCAACGGTGCACCTGGTGCAGACAGCAGGGCGTAGTCCAGGATCTGGAAAGCCAGGTAAAGCTTCTCGTCCAGAGAAGTCCCAATCACCTTATTCCAGGAAAGATAAGTGTTGTCCTCCTCGCTCTCATCACTGGTAATGGAGTATTCCTGTACCACTTCTCGCATCTCTTTGAAAGGCTCCTGATACAGGATCTCAGAATCCACATCATCCTTGTCGAAATCCGACAGATAATTCTCATCCAGCCAGCGCAGCTTCTCCTCCATATCCATATCGCCGTACAGATAGATATAGCTGTTGGACGGATGATAGTATTTTCTGTGGAAATCCAGGAACTGCTCATAAGTCAGATCCGGTATCACCTCCGGGTCTCCACCGGACTCATTTGCATAGGAGGTATCCGGAAAGAGGGAATTCAGGATCACCCGGTCCAGCACCCCTTCCGGTGAGGAGAATGCTCCCTTCATCTCGTTGTAGACAACGCCGCTGATAGTCAGTTCTCCATCCGGCTGATCCAGCTTATAACTCCATCCCTCCTGGCGGAATATCTCATCATGCTGATAGATATTCGGATAAAACACTGCATCCATGTAAACATGCATCAGGTTCTGAAAATCCTTATCATTGCAGCTGGCTACCGGATACACAGTCTTGTCCGGGTAGGTCATAGCATTTAGAAATGTATTAAGAGATCCTTTCACCAGTTCTACAAAAGGATCTTTCACAGGAAAGTCTCTGGATCCGCACAGCACGGAATGTTCCATAATATGGGGCACTCCTGTGCTGTCCGAAGGCGGTGTACGGAATCCGATGGCAAACACCTTGTTTTCATCATCGTTCTGCATCAGAAGAACTCTTGCTCCACTCTTTCTGTGCTTCAAAAGGATTCCCTCCGAACGCAGGTCGGACAGATCCTCTGTCTGTATGACTTCATATGCATTCAAGTCGTATATACTCATACTGTTGTCTCCTTGTCTCTATTTTCATATTCCATAGTATAACACCTGGATCAGAGTTTTGAAAAGGCACATATGCCTGCTTTTTGATCGTTAATTTCCAGCATCTGATATTTATTTTCCCATCAGCATCCCCTGCCGTACCTTGTCCTCACCGTCGCCTCGGAAATAAGGAATTCCGTGGGAAGTATCCGCATTGGATGCCAGGAGATGTACAGACCCGCGGCGGATCTTACACGCCCGGGCGATAAAGTTCTGCTCAAACTCCACATACTGGATATCAGAATACTTCATTATAATATAATTGCGGCCGAAATATCCGTGGACAAGTTTTAGAGTGAGATCTCCGATACCGGTGCCGCTGCTGATATATCTTAAGATCAGCATGAACAGCGAGAGTATCAGCAGGCCGGCCGTACAGCACCAGATGAGTATCCTGTGCTCCGGCAACGCCAGATGCAGAGCTGCTCCGCAAGCGCAGACACAGGCCGTATAAACAGCCATGGAGAAAGACCATGCTGCCCATGCTGCCCCCGGGATCCGTTCTGTCTCCTGATCCAAAGCATCCGCATACTCCGGCAGGAGAAGCTTCAGCTGTTCCTTCATCTGATTTCCGGTGCAGTAGAGGACCAAAAAGGAATTCTGCTCTTCCTTCTCATCCCCCATACCTACGTTGACGATCTCCGCCATATACCGCCCGAAGATCCGGGCGACAAAAGACTGACGGATCTTAAGTGCCTGAATCTTTTCCACCGGAATGGTGTACTCCATCTTTTTCAGCAGGCCGTACCGGATGTGGATCCGATCTCCCCGCCGCATTGCCCTGAAGTCATAATATCGGATAAAATCCTTCAATGTATCCCAGATAGCCGAGAATACAAAGGACACGACTACTATGATCCCTGCCGCTGCGCTGAGGAGCGACCCCATCAGATCGGGATCATCCACCAGGCGCACTACTGCTCCCACTGCTGCAGCCACACCTCCGATCACCACGAGTACTGAAAAAATGTTAATAGAAAAAATCCCGTGCTGGATAATATCGCCAAAATCCGCCCTTATATCGTAGTTCTCGTCTCCTTCCTCATATGCAGATACACCGGCAGGAACCGTGCCTGAAGACACCGCTGCATCAGTCCGGACATCCGCAGCTTTGCCGGGCACGCCATAAGCCCCGTCTCCGGCATACGGATCCGGATATCCAGCAGCAGTCATCATCTTCCTGGTAATCTCCTGCTTGAACCATTCCGCGTCAGCCTTTTTCAACACGATCTTTACATCTGTACTGTCAGCGGTAGAACGACTGTTGGTGTCGATCTTTACCTTGCATGTTCCGATCAGCATCTCGAACAGATTCTGCTCCAGATTGATATTGGAAATGTTGCGGATACTGATCGTATTTTTCTTCTTATTTACTGTATTGCGCTCGATCACTACTGCATTCTCCTCAATGCATATGTACGTTCGTGCCCACACCAGAAGACGGTTCACGACAACAATCCCAATGAGCACCAGAAGCCCCAGCAGCACCAGCCATCCGGCTTTCCCGATTTCCGACAGATCCGCCTGCGTCAGTTCATCTGCATCCTGAAGCACGTTTACCCCAAAGATCACAAAAAAGGCCACGAATCCCCCGATGCTCTGTTCGATCACGATCGATATATGATTCCGAAATTTCTCAGTTCTGTTCTCCATAGTCTTCCCTCTGTCTGATTACAATCTCATTGATCCTGCGGCGCAGGTTCTCAGCAATCTTCTCTGCCTCATTCTCCTCCAGAAACGATATGGTCACATCTCCGCCGCCGGTAGTCACGATAACCTTTGCCACATGGAACATCTGGTCAAAAGGCCCTCTTGCGGTCTGCAGCTTGTGCAGCCGCTCGATAGGCACGATATTTCTCTTTACAAACAGATATCCTTCTATGATATCAATGCACTCCTCATTAATACTGTAGCGGTACCTGTGATAGCGGAACCAGGGACTTATGATCACCTCTGCCAAAAGCAGCAGGACAAGGACCAGAGAAATCCATTTCCCCACCTCGATATCCTCAGGATAGATCCAGAAATAGTCCACCCCGACGATTACTGCCATCAGGATCACTCCCGTCAGGATCCCGGATGCATACATGCAGTAGAGAGCCTGTTTTGGCAGCTTCTGATAGTGAACTTCTCTTTTTTCTTCCATAGAAGTTTTTCCCTCTATACGACTTTTTTCTTTTATACGACTATTTTCATCCATAGTACTGCCCTCCTCAGCTGCAATATTGTATCATTTATATAATACAATACTACGTAACAGAAGCTCCTTTGTCAACCGGCATAAAAATATCTTAAGAATTTTCTTGCAACAGTTCAGCCATGGGGATGAACTGTTATATTTTCTTTTACCATGGCAGACATTTTCTCCCGCTCCAGGCTCTCTTCGATCCTCAGCAGCCGGTTGTATTTTGCCACCCGCTCGGACCGGCAGGGGGCGCCGGTCCGGATCATCTCCGCATTAAATGCCACTGCCATATCCGCAATAGTAGTGTCTTCTGTCTCGCCGGCTCCTTGAGAAATAATGACCTGGTAACCGGCGTTCTGTGCCATGCGAATAGCCCCGAAAGCCTCTGTCAGAGTTCCCGCCTGTCCTACTTTAATAAGTATCCCATTCGCCGCACCTGAATCGATCCCCAATTTCAGTCTCTCTGTATTTGTAGCAAACAGGCTGTCCCCTGCCAGTTGGATCCGTTTTCCAAGGCGTTCCGTCATCTTCTGCCAGCCCGTCCAGTCATCCTGATCCAGAGGATCAATAACAGCGCATATGGGAAACTCCGATGCCAGCCCCTCCAGCCAATCTGTCATCTCTTCTGTAGACCTGGTGATCTCCCGGCCTGTCTGCCTGCTCTCACAGGGAAATACATACAGCCCTCTTCCGGAATCATAGAGCTGCGAGGCTGCCAGATCCAGCGCGATCTGTATGTCTCTTCCCAGGCTGAGACCGGCCCGTTCCACTCCATCCCGGATCATTCTCAGAACTTCTCTTACATTCCCTGTATTCTGTGCAAAGCCGCCTTCGTCTCCTACCGCAGCAGACATGCCCCTTTCTCTTAACAGATTCCCAAGCTGGTGGTATACCTCCGCACACATGCGGAGCATTTCACGAAATGTATGTCCTCCTGCAGGCATGATCATATATTCCTGGATATCCATACCAGGACTTCCATGGGTACCTCCTCCCATGACGTTCATTACAGGCACCGGTATCTTCGCAGCCCGGACACCTCCCAGATACCGGTACAGAGGCATTTTGAGAGCTGCTGCCGCCGTGTGTACGGCCGCCATGGATACCCCCAGTATCGCATTTGCCCCAAGACCGCTTTTATCCCTGGTTCCGTCCGCCTTGATCAGAGCCCTGTCGATGCCCTCCTGATCGAATACATTCATTCCTATCAGAGCCGGTGCGATCAAACTGTTCACATTCTCCACAGCCTGCTCCACTCCTTTTCCATCATATCGCTCGTCTCCGTCTCTCAGCTCCGTGGCTTCGTATTTCCCTGCATACGCCTCTGCAGGTACCGCCGCAGTTCCTACGATATCTTCTCCTGCCAGTACCTCTGTCTCCAGAGTAGGAATGCCTCTGGAGTCCAGGATCTCCCTTGCATATATATCACGGATCGGTAAGTTCTGTTCCATTGCTCCGTCCTCCTTTATTTTTCCTGAACTGCTGAAATTCTTGTCTTGTTTACTGTTCATACATGTCTCGATAGCCAGCCGTAACGAATCTGTGCTGTCACGAAGGCCCGTAACAGAGTACCGTCACTTAAACCGTACTTTATGTCTTTATGCGGCCGCTGCGCTGTGCTCCGATCGCAAGTGCGGACGCCCTGGCAGCACAGCGCCGTTATGGCGGACATCCGAGAACGGATGAACAGTAATTTATCTCTTATTATTTCCTTCAGACTTCTCCTTAATGCGTTGACTTTTTATATTCCAGAGATTACAATTCGGATGGGACCTATTTCTGGTAAAGAGGGGAATACTTATGATGAAAGAGAAGATGCACTATTTTCTCATGATGACCGTCAGCACGCTCATCATGGCTTTTGGAACCTATTTTTTCAAATTCACGAACAACTTTACTTTCGGCGGTATTACCGGTCTTGCAGTTCTTGTTGCAAAGACGGGCTTCATCTCCGCCAGCGATTTCAACCTGATCATGAGCATGATTCTTCTTGTGATAGGGCTCATTGTCCTGGGCAGGAAGTTCGCAGCCAAAACTGCTTACTGCAGTATCCTGCTGTCCATATCGCTGTCCGTAATGGAGCGGCTCTGGCCCATGAATGCGCCGCTCACTGATCAGCCTATGCTTGAACTCTGTTTTGCCGTGGCGCTGCCCGCCCTTGGATCGGCAATATTGTTTAACATCGGAGCTTCCAGCGGAGGAACTGATATCATCGCTATGATCCTGAAGAAATATTCCAGTTTTGATATCGGACGCGCACTGCTTGTGTCAGACGCATTGATCACAGCTGTCGGTTTCTTTATTTTTGATATAGAGACCGGCCTTTATTCGGTCCTCGGCCTTGCTATCCGTTCATTCATGATCGACAACTTCATTGAAAGCTTCAATCTTTCCAAGTATTTCAATGTGGTCTGCGATCACCCGGAGCCGATCTGCGATTTCATTGTCCATACGCTGAACCGCAGCGCCAGTGTCTGTCTGGCGAAAGGCGCCTATTCCGGCCAGGACAAATACATCATATTCACAGCGCTCAACCGAGTGCAGGCTGTACGGCTGCGTAACTTTATCCGTCAGAATGATCCGAAAGCCTTTATTCTGATCTCCAATACAAGCGAGATCATAGGCAAAGGATTCCACAGCGTGTAAAGAAATCGTACTTTTTTCGAAAGGAGGCTCGGCGCCGATATGGAGAAATATGCATATCGGCGCCGGATCAATTTTATGAAACATCTTGTTATTGCAGAGAAACCATCCGTGGCAAGAGACATCGCCCGCGTCCTTGGCTGCGGAAAGAAGACTAATAATTATATGGAAGGAAAGGACTACATCGTCACCTGGGCTCTGGGACATCTGGTGACCCTGGCTGATCCGGAACAGTACGGAGAGCAATACAAGTCATGGAGTCTGGATACACTTCCCATGCTGCCAAAGCACTGGAAGCTGGTGGTCATCCGGCAGACTGCCGGACAATACCGTGCAGTGAAGGAACAGATCTTCCGCAAAGACGTATCTGATATCATCATTGCTACTGATGCAGGCCGGGAAGGCGAACTTGTGGCCCGGTGGATCCTGGATAAAGCGGAAAACCGTAAACCTCTGAAGCGGCTCTGGATCTCTTCTGTCACAGACAAGGCCATCCGGGACGGATTCGCCCATCTAAGACCAGGGAAAGATTATGAAAATCTGTATCATGCCGCTGTCGCCAGAGCTCAGTCCGACTGGGTAGTAGGGATCAACGCCACCCGTGCCCTGACATGCAAATATAACGCTCAGCTGTCCTGCGGACGGGTCCAGACTCCCACCCTTGCCATGATCGCTGCCCGAGAGGATGAGATCCGGAAGTTTATTCCCCAGCCATATTACGGCCTGAAGCTGACTGCCGGAGGGATCACATTTGCATGGACAGATTCCCGCAGCGGATCCTACCGCAGCTTTGACCGGAAACGGGTGGAGACCATCCGGCAGAATGCAGGGCGCAGCCTGCACATTACAGAAGTCCGGAAGAAACGGAAGAAATCCTTTTCCCCGGCCCTCTATGACCTGACTGCCCTGCAGCGGGAAGCAAACCAGAAATTCGGCTATTCCGCCAAGGATACTCTCAATATCATGCAGCGGCTGTACGAGAACCACAAGGTGCTCACATATCCCCGGACCGATTCCCGTTACCTTACCACGGACATGGTGGGGACGCTGAAAGAGCGCCTGAACGCCTGCGCTGTAGGACCTTACCGACGGGCCGCAGCACGTCTGGCTATGCAGCAGATAAAAGGAGATTCCTCCTTTGTAAATAACAGCAAAGTGTCCGACCACCACGCCATCATTCCCACGGAAGAATATGTCCGTCTGGATCAGATGAGCAGTGACGAGAGAAAGATCTACGATCTGGTAGTACGGCGGTTCCTAGCAGTCCTCTCCCCTGCCTGTGAATATGAGGAAACTTCCCTTACCGGCACCGCTGGAGGTGAGACCTTCCGTGCCGGAGGAAATGTGATCCGGGAACCTGGCTGGCGCGAAATCTATAGTGGTGCCGGATGGGAAGATGAACTCTGGGCTGAAGAAGAGGACGGAAACGAAGAAGGCGGTTCATCCGGGTTCGGCCACGGAGCTGCAGGCGCTCTCTCCGACAGCTCTCTTCCCGAGATCCGGGAGGGAACTGATCTGCCGGTCTCTTCCTCAACTCTCACAGAAGGGAAGACCAAACCGCCGGCTTATTTTACGGAGGGGACCCTGATCGCCGCCATGGAAAATCCTGTGAAATATCTGGCACGTAAAGATAAGGATATCGTCCGCACTCTGGGCGAGACAGGCGGCCTGGGCACGGTAGCCACCCGTGCAGATATCATCGAAAAACTATTCAACAGCTTCCTGATGGAAAAGAAGGGCAATGAGATTCACATCACATCCAAAGGTAAACAGCTCCTCTCTCTGGTACCTGATGATCTGAAAAGCCCGGAATTGACTGCTCAGTGGGAACTGCGCCTGCAGGCCATCGCCCGGGGCAGGGAGTCCGACAGGCAGTTCATGTCGGAGATCGAGGAGTATACAAAGATGCTGATCCAGGAGATTCGCAGCTCCGCCGGCACATTCCGCCACGACAATCTGACCCGGCACAAGTGCCCTCAATGTGGCAAATATATGCTGGAGGTGAATGGAAAACACGGCAAGATGCTTGTATGCCAGGACCGGGAATGCGGATATCGTGAAACGATTTCCCGTCGTACAAACGCCCGCTGTCCGGTCTGCCACAAGAAAATGGAACTGGTAGGCCGTGGCGACGGTCAGCGCTTCGTCTGCTCCTGCGGACATAAAGAGAAACTTTCTGCCTTCCAGGACCGCAGAAATAAAGAAGGGAAGGGTGCCAACAAACGTGATGTAGCCAATTATATGAAGAAACAGGCGAAAGAAACAGAAGCACCCATCAATAACGCTTTTGCGGAGGCACTTGCGAAACTGAATACAAAAGACTGATTTCAGAAAATTCAGAAAACGGCGAAAAAAAGTGACAGGTACTTTTTTCCGCCGTTTTCTAAATATTTTATAAATTATCTGACATTTTACAAAATATGATAATGGAGAACAATATCTTCATATCTCCCATTCTTCATTAAAAATCCTCCAGGTATCTTCCCCACCTTTACAAATCCAAGCTTTTCATAGAGTCTGAGAGCCGGGATATTAGTTGCTACCACCGCATTAAACTGAAGGATTTTAAACCCCAGTTTTCTCGCCTCTTCCATGCAGTGGGTAACCAGAATTTCTCCTACATGACATCCCCGTATATCTCTCCGGACAGCATAGCTGGCATTACAGATATGACCACATCGTCCCACATTATTGGGATGCAGGATATACAGACCAACAATCTCCTTCCCGTTCTCTCCGTCTGTTCCGCCAGAAAGCCTCCAGGCAATTCCTGTAAATGACTGTTCCCGAAAAAACTGTTTCCCCGTCTCTTCTGTAAGACATTCCATTTGAGGAAATGCTTCCCCATCCTCTACGACCTGATTCCAGATTCCAACCGCCTCTTTTGTATCTTCTTCCTCATACTGTTTTATTCTGATCTCCATATCAGTCTCATCCTCCGTACAACACTCATCAATGAAAATAATGGTCGCCAATCTTCAGGCCCCAGTTTCCATTTCCGAAATACAGACAATCTCCCACCGGATTGCTCCCTGCCATAGCGTCAGCCGCCGCCTGCATTGCTGACTCCGTATAGCCGTCGCTGGCAAGAACTGAATCCAGCCATCCCGTCATAGCCGGCCCGAACTGACCAGACTGGTAAATAACATCTTCGATATTATCCGGATAAGAACTGCTTTTTACCCGGTTCATGACAACTGCACCTACTGCAACCTGTCCCTCATAGGGCTGGTTTCCTGCCTCACAGAAGATCAGCGCCGCCAGCAGTTCCCTGTCAGCCTGTTGAGCAGCCTTTGCCGCGGCTTCCGCAGCCGCCTTTTCTTCCGCCTTCCTTTTTTCTTCCTCCACTTTCGCTATATACGCCTGGCGTGCCTCACCAGCAGCGGATTTTGTGGCCGCAACCATCTCCTCACACATCTGTCCGGCTGTATCAGACATTTCCCACTGCTCGTCCTCCGCCAGAGAAACCGCCGGTATGATATCTGAAATGTTATTCTCAGCAGCATAGCTGGTGAATCCTGTTAACATAGTTACACTAAATGTGACGGCATACATAGATAAGATAATCCGTCTGATTTTATGTTGTTTCATATACTCCTCCTCTTTACATATTGCAATATCTTTACGTAAATATATGCATTCTTTTCAAAATTATTTCAGATATTACAAAAATGTTACGAAGGCTATTCTAATACATAAATTCAGTTCTGTCAACTTTTTTATTTCGACAGCTTATAAAAACAGCTGCATTCCCGAAAAGTCGATAAGATTCGACTTGCCGGGAAGCAGCTGCTTCCATAACAAACGATATTCGCACGCTCGCTGTGATCAGTGCATTCTGAAAATAGGGCTGATTTTCTTGTAGATCAGGAAAACAATCAGAGACACCAGCACACCCTTCAGGAGGTTAAAAGGCGCAACAGCAAACATGACAAATGTAGTCAGGCTTGTAATATTGGGGTTCACAGCTGTTCCCATCTCAACAAGGGCGTCGATTGGCATACCAAACGCTGTCGCGTAGGTGGGGAGCAGAACAAATGCATTAACGATACAGCCGATAGCCGTCATGCAGACAGTTCCCACTGCCATGCCGATCAGAGCATTGTTTCTTGTCCGATGCATACGGTAGATCAATCCCGCCGGTACGCAGAGAGAGCATCCGATGATAAAATTCGCCAGTTCTCCCACACCTGCGGTACTCGTTCCCGTTATGACAAAATTCAGCAGGATCTTAATCAGCTCGATCAGAGCTCCGGCAAAAGGCCCCATGGCAAATGTTCCCACCAGCACCGGCACTTCACTGAAATCAATCTCATAAAATGAAGGGGCAAACGGAAGGGGAATCTCAAAAAGCATCAGGACGACCGCGATAGCCGCCAGCATGCCGATCTTGACAATAGCCTTCACTCCAAGCTTTGGTTCTGTCTGTACTGCTGTTTTTGTTTCTGTACTCATGTTTCATCTCTCCTTTTTTTCTCATCGGTACGCAGTCTGCGCACCAACATACTAAAATGCTGATGAAAAAAGGAAATCTTCCTGCCGCAAAAAGACCCCGGACAATCTGTCCGGGGTCTTTACCTGCTCTTCTGATGGTATCCTGCTGGAATCATATCCAGAGGACACGAATTTCTTCTCTCATCCAGACTATACTGTCGGTACCGGAATTCTTTTAAAAAGTCACCGGTTCAGCCGCTTTTCAGCGGGTCGCGGACTATACCGCCGGTTGGGACTTGCACCCGACCCCGAAGATTTTTCTTTTTCCAGATATACTATAACGCTATTGCCCTGCAATTTCAAGATATTTCCGTTATTTTTATCATTTCTCGATTACTGTTCAGACGTATCCCGCTATCCAGACATAAGGAAACTGCGTTATCGCGAAGATCTGCATCATTTTTCCTCCCTCTCTTCACATTTTTTTACAGAATTGTTCATAATCCATTCAAATCTTGATCACACTTTTTACACATCTCATTTATATACTATAATTGTTCTTAAGAAGAACACTTTTTCATAAACTTTTTCCCCCTTTGAGTCACAGCAATGTGACTCTTTCCTTTTATTAACAGAATATTCTCAAAAAAGAGAGGTTTTCAACCGTTCAGATCAATGAACCTGATTGAAATCCTCTCTTTTTTAAGAGTATTCTGAATTTGCTCCAAAAAAGTACCTGTCCCTTTTTCATCCCATCACGCGGCCTCTCATCTTCCCCCACACATGTACCTGCACATAATCATATGCCCGGTCATATACAAAGAGCCCAATCTGTCCTCCCGCAATCACTCCTGCCGTCGCCGTGGGCGAGAGCGCCTGTGAGAACAGCATATCCCGGAAAATGATCACGATGGGGATATAGACAATATTGAATATCACATATTTGGAAATCCAGAAAATAATCTGGCGTCCCGGCAGCTGCGGTTTCTTCTCCAGCCATCTCCAGGCCGCCTCAATGCCCCAGATATAGAATCCCATTGCCGCGAAGGTAAGTACATAAAACTTGTTGGGGGCCGTGATAAATCCCAGAAGGACTGCCGCGATATAAAAGGCAGCTCCCATCTTCAGCCCAAATTCTCGAATGACGATCCCCACGAAAAAGGAGGCTGCCGCCAGAAGAAAGAGTGTGCTTGTCTCGATCACGCTCCCCAGCGCCATGAAGACAACACACAGGGCGAGAAGAAGTCCTCCGAACGCTATCATCTTCGCCTTTACATGCATGAACACAAGTCTCCTCCCATACATTCACAAAGTGTATCCGCAAGCCAGAGATCACAGCACATGTTTCCTGTACCGCACTGGGATCCGCCAGGGCCGTATCCCGCTCCATACGGACTGTTCTGATAGCGCCTGCTGCTGAAGTCAAGCTGGTTCAACAGCTGTCTGTACTGATAATTGTTCGGTTCCATATTGACCGCCTGCGCAGCGTGGTCTCTGGCAAGAACATTATTTCCCAGACCTGCATTTGCACAGCCGCTCAGATAATACCAGAGTGCCGACCGCTCCTGAACCTGATCCAGCGTATTGAGTGCTTCACGGTAACGTCTGCTATTGATGTAGTTTGCCGCTGCCTGGAGACGGGGATCCGCCTGAGCACCATAGCTGCCGCCATAGGAACCTCCGGAAGAGCCGTTTCCATATGAATTTCCTCCATAGGAACCGTTACCGTAGGAATATCCGCCGGAACTGCCCGAACTGCCGGAAGCTCTCTCATTCATGATCGTATCATATGCTTCCTGAACTTCCTTGAACTTCTCCTCAGCCAGATCCGCAAGAGGGTTGTTCACATTGGCATCCGGGTGATACTTCCTGGTCAGATCCCGGTAGGCTTTCTTTATCTCATCATCAGACGCGTTCTGGGATACTCCCAGCACGTCATATGGATTCTTGCTCATTATTTCTGTTCCTCACTTTTCTTCATCTGTATCGTATTATAACGATTCCACACACCATCATACAATATATTTCTTAAAATGTCTACATCAACCAGGCAGGGGAGCTTCTCAAACTCGGCCGTGCTCTCTGCGATCATCATCCGTAAGATCTGCTGCATCCTCTCTTCGTAATCCGCCTGGCCATACAGACCTTCCAGAGGATTGTAGCGCCCCTTTTTCATATCTTCCGGCAGATCCTCATAGGCGTCCATGATATAGATGAACTTGCCCATGAAGAACCCCATCCTGCGCAGGCTGTCCGCCCAAATATCCTCCTGATAGACAAACAACTCCTCCATCAGTCTGCCGAAACAACCTGCCGTCTTGTCAATGTCCGTACTCTGTTCCTTTTCATATCTGCTCAGTTCCTTCAGACAGACCTGGATCGCCTTGCTCTGTCTTGGGTACTTCTGTATGATTCTTTCCGCCCTCCCGCGGATCATGCTCTTTGTCATGAGACTGCTGACCTTCTTCTCGTCCTGCCAGTCATCTTCCATATGATAGTAGGCAAGCAGGACATTCATAGCTGCAGCATAGGACGTGATCTCATTCCTGAACATCATCTGCTTCTTCACCGGATGGACCTTGCACCGATGCAGCTCAGTCTCTGTCTCGCTCTCATAGAGAGAAGTAAGCAGAATCACTGCAAATGTCATGTCATAGGTCAGCGTCATCTGTCCCATAAATCCGTAATCTTCCCGCAGCACCCGGCACAGTCCGCAGTAATATGCTCTGTATTTCTTCAAATCCTTTACCTTCAGTTCCGGCTCACATATTGTAACGTATCCAAACATGTCTGATCTCCTGTCACTGATTTTCTTCCGTTAATAACCGTGGAGATATTATAACATGGCATAGAGAGAGCATTCATAACATTTTTATAAAATTTCAAATCTCAAAGGAAGACACCGTTCCCTCATCTCCTGTCCGGGCCTCCGTATATACAATCATCAGGCAGACACCTTCCTTGTTCTAAATGTTAACCATCGTTCTATATGAGTTGACATTTTTAAAATTGCGTTCTATACTTGTTCAGTAAAGTAAGAAATCATTTGAAATTCATGAAAGGAGTCTCTTTATGACAGACAGAACCCCAACCGCACACACTCGTAACACACACACGACAATGCTGACTCTCATCGGACTTATGACCGCTGTCATCTGCATCCTCGGACCTCTTTCGATCCCGATTCCTGTCAGTCCGGTTCCCATTTCCCTTACAAACTTTGCCATTTATATCACTCTCTATATACTTGGCATGAAGAATGGAACGATCAGCTGTATCATTTACCTACTGCTCGGCGCTGTCGGCGTCCCTGTCTTTTCTTCCTTCAGCGGAGGGCTGGGCAAACTTGCCGGTCCCACCGGCGGATACCTGGTTGGCTTCATCTTCCTGGCACTTATTCAGGGCTTTCTGATGGAACATTTTCCAGGGAAAAACATTCCTGCCATCATAGGTATGACTATTGGCACTGCTGTATGCTACCTGTTCGGCACCATATGGCTTGCAGCGCAGATGGATCTTTCCTTTTTCTCGGCACTGGGGATCGGCGTAATCCCCTACCTGCCGGGTGATGCCGTAAAAGTCATTCTTTCAGCTATTATCGGCCCCAAACTACAGAATGCAGTAAGACGAATATAAAGAAGATAAAAAAGAACAGTGCAGAACCATTTTCCCGACTGATATCATAGTCAGAAAAAGACCGGTTCTGCGCTGTTCTTTTTCTATTCTTTTCTGTATCTTATTCCTGTCGTACAGCTCTGCCTATCTGTCCTCGCGGAAATAATTAAGCCCGCAGCTCTTCGGCTGGGCGTGCTCTTTGCTCTCTCTCATGCTGGTAATGACCAGCACAAGGATCGTAGCCACATAGGGGAGCATATCATAGATCTGAGCCGGAAGTCCCGGTATAGAGACATACATCCTCATTATGGTCAGCCCACCGAAGATCAGCGCCACGAAAACACCTCTTGCAGGGCTCCATGTGGCAAAGATAACCAAAGCCACAGCAAGCCATCCGTAACCGCTCACACAGTCGTGGACCCACACGCCCGAGGTAGTGACCATACTCATATACATCCCGCCAATGCCGCAGATACCGCCGCCGATCACCGTGGCCGCATATTTGTAAAGAGTGATATTGATCCCCGCAGCATCTGCCGCTGCCGGATCCTCTCCTACGGCCCGCAGGTTCAGACCAGTGCGGGACCGGTTGAAGAACCACGCCATAACGACTGCAACCGCAATGGCAAAATAAACAAGCCAGTTATACTGGAAGAGAAGTCTTCCGACCACCGGCAGATCCGAAAGCACCGGGATATGAACGGACCCGAACACGTCCTTTGTCACCTGGCTGACCGCCACATATCCACCTGCCTGCTGCCCGATATACTCACCGAAGAAATTGCCGAATCCTGTTCCAAAGATGGTCAGAGTCAGACCCGTAACATTCTGGTTTGCCCGCAGTGTTATGGTCAGGAAACTGTAGATCAGCGCGCCGAGTGTCCCTGCTGCAAAGGATACGACCAGTGCAATGGCGGCTGACACAATCCCACTGGGAGTTCCGCCCCCATTGATCACCGACTGCTCATAGTAATATGAACCTGCAAGTCCGGTGATGGCACCCATAAACATCATGCCTTCCACACCAAGATTCAGGTTTCCTGATTTTTCCGTCAGGATTTCTCCCAGCGCACCGAGGAGCAGAGGTGTTCCCGCCAGGACTGCTGCGATAAAAAGACTGTTTAATGTATTAAGCATGCTGTTCCTCCTTTCCCCTCCTGATCAGCCGGTATGTGATAAAGAATTCACATCCCAGCATGAAGAATAAAATGATACCGATCAGCAGATCCGCAGCGGACGCCGGAATCTTGAAATTCGTCTGGATCGTATTGGATCCTCTCTCAAGCATGGCAATGAACACAGATACTACAAGCATTCCGAAAGGATTCATCTTGGCAAGCCAGGCCACTGTGATGGCGGTGAATCCCACGCCGCCGGCCGTACTCTCCGTGATCGTGTAATCCGCTCCTGCGAACTGGAGCATTCCGACCAGACCACACAGCGCTCCGGAGATGAACATAGTCCTTCTCAGGACCTTGCCCACATTAATGCCGGCATATCTTGCCGTATTGCTGCTCTCCCCGACTACCGCGATCTCATAGCCCTGTTTTGTCTTGCTAAAATAAATGTAAGAAACCACCACAAGGATAAGTGCCAGAATCCAGCCCCAGTGCACACCCAGGACCTTGGTAAGCCTTGCTCCCGGGACCAGCATGTCAATCTTCGGAAAGCTGCTGCCTTCTGCCTTCCAGGGGCCGTTCATCAGATATTTGATAAACGCCAGGGCAATGTAGTTGAGCATCAGTGTAAACAGTGTCTCATTCGTTCCCCATTTCGCCTTGCATACTGCTGGAAGCAGTCCATACAGGCCTCCTGCCACAATAGACGCCAGCATCATCAGGATAACCAGCGGAAGTTTCGGGAAAATGTGGGCTGTAAACAGACCAAAAGCTCCTGCTGCCACAGCGCCAACCAGAATCTGCCCCTCGCCGCCGATATTCCAGAACTTCATCTTGAACGCAAATGAGATGCCGATCGCTGTGATCAGAAGAGGAACTGCCAGCTTGATCGTCTCATGGATCACCGTGCTTGATCCCCATGATCCTGTCACCATGGACGCATATACTGCCAGCGGATTATTGCCGAGAAGCAGGATCAGCAGCGCTCCTGTCACAAGAGACAGGACAAATGCCACGGCGCGGATAACCCATGCCTTCTGCGGTGTGATGTCATCCCGTTTGACCATACGGATCAACGGTTCTTTTATCTGTGCTTTCTGTGCGCTCATGCTTTCGCCTCCCCTTCCCTGGAATCATTTACGTGGATCATCATAAGGCCGATATCTTCCTTTGTCACTTTCCGCGGATCTACAATACCGCTCACTCTTCCGCCGCACAGGACCATGATCCGGTCTGAGAGCTGCATCAGCACATCCAGATCTTCTCCAATGAATATAACGGCTACCCCTTTTTTCTTCTGTTCGTTCAGAAGGTCATAGATCCGGTAGGAAGAATTGATATCCAGTCCCCTGACCGGATAGGCAACAATGAGCACAGATGGCTGACAGGCGATCTCTCGTCCCAGAAGAACCTTCTGAACATTTCCGCCGGAAAGTCTTCCCACAGGAGCATCCACTCCGGGAGTAACGATCTCCAGTTCATCGATCATCTTCTCTGCAAGTTTTTTCGGGGCCTTGCGGTCAACAAACGGACCCTTTCCCGACTTGTAACTCCTGAGCATCACATTATCCGTCATGTCCATGCCGGCAACAAGTCCCATCCCCAGTCTGTCCTCAGGTACAAAAGCCATGGAAATTCCTTTCTTCGAGATTTCATCCGGCTTCATTCCCAACAGGTTTTCCTGAACCGGCACTCCATTGTGTTCCCCTGAGTACAGGACTGCTCCTCCGATAGCCGGATAGAGACCGGCTATAATCTCGCAGAGTTCCTTCTGTCCGCTTCCCGCGATGCCGGCAACGCCGAGGATCTCTCCTCCGAATGCGTCAAAGGACACATTGTCCAATGCCTTTACCCCGTCTCCGTTCAGACAGGTCAGGTCGATCACATGGAGTCTCTTCTCACCCTTTTTCACTGCCGGACGTTCCACCTCCAGGCTGACAGGTCTTCCCACCATCATCTCCGTCAGCTGCTCCTGGTTGGTTTTCGACGTATCGACAACTCCCACATACTCTCCTTTGCGGAGGATCGCCACCCGGTCAGAGATGGCCATTACTTCGTTCAGTTTGTGGGTAATGATAATAATGGACTTGCCATCCTTCTTCATATTTCTCAGAACCGAGAACAGCTTCTCCGTCTCCTGAGGTGTCAATACCGCCGTAGGCTCATCCAGGATCAGTATCTCAGCTCCCCTGTAAAGCACTTTGAGGATCTCTACTGTCTGTTTCTCCGAGACGGCCATATTATAGACTTTCTTTGCCGGATCAATTTCAAATCCGTACCTCTCTGCCAGCGCTGCTACCTTCTTGTTGATCTGACGCCGGTTGACAACTGCTTTTCCTTTCATGCCAAGAACAATATTCTCTGCTGCTGTCAACACATCCACCAGTTTGAAATGCTGATGGATCATCCCGATCCCCAGTTCAAAGGAATCTCTGGGCGAACGAATCGATACTTCCTCACCATTCACGTAGATTTCCCCATGATCCGGGTAGTATATTCCTGACAGCATATTCATAAGAGTTGTCTTGCCGCTTCCATTCTCTCCAAGGAGCGCCAGTATCTCACCCTTTTTCAGTTCAAGATTGACGTCTTTATTCGCAATGACCTTTTTCCCGAAGGCTTTTGTCACATGGACCATTCTGACTGCGTATTGTGTCGTACCGCTCAATCTCTCGTCCTCCTTCTTCTGCATCTGTATAATTTTTATGCCGCGTCCTTACTTTATCACATTTTTTCGTCATTTACCATAATCACCTGAAGTGCCAAAGACACATTCCGGAATTGCAGGTGTTCTCCAGGAGCCCGGGCAGCCCCTCCATCGTAAAAAGCGCGTCATGCTTTTTCCGCATGACGCGCGACACTGTAAACTAGTTCTGTTATTCTACCACGTTGCAACCTTCAACAATGTAGTTCCAGGACGGTGCGGAAGACTCTTCCTGCTCATGGTAGTAATCTCCCTCTGCAACCGTATACTCTTCTCCGTCAGGAGTCACTCCGGTAAGCGGACCCCCAAACACATGCAGTTCTCCGGATGATATCTTCTCTGCCGCTGCATCAATAGCTTCCTGAGTACCTTCAGCCGCGATATCTGTGTTGAGAGGAGAAAGACAAACGGCTCCCTCTGCATATCCCTGGCACCAGTCAGTCGGGATCTCTTCTCCGTCGATCACTGCCTGAACAGCCTCTGTCACATAGATACCCCAGTCAATACGCGGGGAGATCAGAGAAGCCTTAGGCGCCGCATCAATCATATCATTGTTGTATCCAACCTGCCATACTCCGTTCTCCTCTGCTGTTGTTGCAGGCGCAGTGGAGTCAGAATGCTGAGAGATCACATCGCAGCCGCGCTCGATCAGCGCCTGTGCCACCTGAGACTCTACAGTCGGATCGTTCCATGCATTGGTATACATGATATCCATGGTCACGTCCGGATTCACACTCTTTGCTCCAAGATAGAACGCGGTATATCCGCTGATCACCTCTGCATATGGATATGCGGCAACGTATCCAAGTTTGTTCGTCTCTGTCTTCATACCTGCTGCGATACCCGCCAGATAACGTCCCTCGAAAATACGTGCGAAATAGTTGTGGAAGTTAGACAGTCCGGAATCCGCCGCCTGCAGTCCCGTTGCATGGCAGAACTGTACATCCGGATACTCTGCCGCAACTTCTCTTACATAGTCCTCATATCCGAAACTGGTTGCGAAGATAATATTGCACCCTGCATCCACCAGTTCTCTCAGTGCCGTATCGCACTCAGCGCCTTCCGGCACATTATATTTATTAATGATCTGATCATCACTGAGTCCAAGCTCCTCCTGCATCTCCTTGGTTCCCAGGTCATGATTGTATGTGTATCCCATATCGCTGGCATCCGAAATATGAACGAATCCCACCTTGATCTCATCCTTCGGAATCCCCTCGGATGTACCGGAACCTGACTGTGTTCCGCTGTTGTCAGAACCTCCTGTCTCTGCCGCCGGAGCTCCGCACCCTGCTGCCAGAGTGACTGCCATAGCTGCACACAAAAGAACGCTTAAAATTTTCTTTTTCATTTTTTCCTCCTTTTTTCTGCCGGGATCTGCCCGGCTGCCTGTTGTTATGATATCCCCCTGCCGGTGATCTGATTCTTCCCGCAAGAGTAAAGCTATCCATTTGAAAAACATGTCCTCAATTGGATAGCTTTATAAATGACATTTTACCCTGCACCGCAGCAGAAGTCAAGGAGAAAGAATCCGGCAGAATAGTGCGATAAAATTTACCGGATCTCCAGCACTTTATAATCCTTATCTTCTACTGTCTTTTTCAGCACTTCGTCAGACACCTGGGCATTCAGTGTTACTACAGCCGTTCCTGCCTCGTGGCTTACCGCTGCGGAATCCACTTCCGGCAGCGCCTCAAGAGCTTTCTTTACTGTTGCCTCACAGTGTCCGCACATCATTCCTTCGATCTTCATTGTTTTTTCCATGGTCATATCCTCCTGTTTTTTATGAATTTTGATTTTTTTATCTTTTCCCGCATCATACATGTTGAACCAGTTGAGCCGAAGGGCGTTGGTCACCACGCAGAAGCTGGACAGACTCATCGCCGCTGCCCCGAACATGGGGTTTAACTGCCACCCGAAAATAGGGATCCACACACCTGCCGCCAGCGGAATACCGATGACATTGTAGAAAAATGCCCAAAACAGATTTTCATGAATATTACGGAGGGTAGCACGGCTCATGCGGATTGCCGCCGGCACATCACTCAGACGGCTCTTCATCAGCACCACATCAGCCGCATCGATGGCAATATCTGTTCCTGCGCCGATAGCAATCCCGATATCCGCTCTTGTAAGGGCAGGCGCATCGTTGATCCCGTCACCTACCATGGCCACTTTTCCTTTTTTCTTCAGATTCCGTATTACATTTTCCTTACCGTCAGGCATGACCCCGGCGATTACTTCATCTACCCCCGCCTGGGCGCCGATGGCTCTGGCTGTGCGCTCATTATCACCGGTGAGCATCACCACACGGATCCCCATATTCTGCAGCTCTCTGACAGCCTGAGGACTGTCTTCCTTGATCACGTCAGCCACGGCAATGATGCCTGCCAGCTGACCGTTTCTGCTGAAGAACAGCGGTGTCTTTCCTTCTTCCGCCAGTTCCTCCGCCTTTTTCCTGATCTCGGCGGTGATCACCGAGCCATTCTCCCCGGTGACTTGGCTGATAAACTGCAGATTGCCTCCTGCCAGCATATCTGTCCCCAGCTTTCCGGTCAGTCCGTTTCCAGGCACTGCCTGGAAATCCTCTGTCACAGGCGCATGGTCCATGCACGACTCCTGCGCCTTTACAAGAATGGCATGAGCCAGAGGATGTTCACTCTTCTGCTCCAGCGCATACGCCAGCGTAAGCAGTTCCTGCTCCGTCACTCCTTCTGCAGGTATCATATCTGTCACCTTCGGCTCACCGCTGGTAATGGTTCCGGTCTTATCCAGTGCAACGATCTGTGTCCTTCCCGTTTCCTCCAGAGAAACCGCGGTCTTAAACATAATCCCATGCTTAGCTCCCATACCGTTTCCTACCATGATAGCAACCGGAGTAGCAAGTCCCAGGGCACATGGACAGCTGATGACCAGCACGGAGATTCCCCTGGCCAGCGCAAATCCTACAGTCTCTCCCACAGCAAGCCAAACAATGATGGTCACTATGGCAATGGCGATGACTGCCGGCACGAATACGCCGGATACCCGGTCCGCGATCTTAGCTATGGGAGCCTTGGTAGCTGCCGCGTCACTGACCATCTGGATGATCTGAGACAAAGTAGTATCTTCGCCCACCCTGGACGCCTCACATCGGATAAATCCGGACTGGTTCAGCGTAGCCGCCGATACCTGATCACCGGGGTTCTTGTCCACCGGGATACTCTCACCAGTCAGTGCTGATTCGTTTACCGCACTGGTCCCTTCCAGCACGATACCATCCACCGGTATATTCTCACCCGGTCTTACTACAAATACATCTCCCTTTCGCACCTGTTCAACAGATACTACAGTCTCCTCGCCGTTCCGGATGACCGTCGCTGTCTTGGGTGCCAGCTTCATCAGACTCTTCAATGCGTCTGTGGTCTTTCCCTTTGACCGCGCCTCAAGCATCTTCCCTACTGTGATCAGCGTCAGGATCATGGCTGCCGACTCAAAATAGAATTCATGCATATATGACATGACGCCAGCCATATCTCCTCGCATCTGTGCGTCAGTCATAACAAACAGAGCATAAGTACTGTACACATAAGAGGCTCCGGCCCCCAGAGCCACCAGCGTATCCATATTAGGTGCTCCGTGGATCATTCCGCGGAAACCGCTGATAAAAAACTTCTGATTGATCACCATGATAATGGTCGTCAGAAGGAGCTGGATCAGCCCCATTCCCACATGATTCCCCTCCAGGAAGGACGGCACCGGCCAGTTCCACATCATATGCCCCATGGAGAAATACATCAGGGGAATGAGGAAGCAAAGGGATGCAACCAGCCTTTTCTTCATCTTAGGCGTCTCCTTATCTATCAGAGAATCTTCTGCCGCCATGGCGGAACCTGCTCCTGCACTGCCGATCTGCTCTCCTGCCGGATGAGCTCCTTTAAGAGCGGCTCCGTACCCTGCTTCTTCCACAGCTTTGATAATATCGGCAGCAGAAGCGTCTCCTTCCACTCCCATGGAATTGGTCAGCAGGCTTACCGAACAGGATGTGACTCCCGGCACCTTAGAGACTGCCTTCTCAACCCGGGCACTGCACGCCGCGCAGCTCATGCCCGTAACATTATATTGTTCCATATGATTTCCTCCAGTCTGCTTTCGGATCTTCTGCTGTCTATTTCATCAGTTTCTGAAGCGTAGCCACCAGTTCGTCGATGGTCTCGTCCTTCCCGGCCCTGATATCATCCGCCACACATGTGCGGATATGATCAGCCAGAAGCACCTTGTTAAAGCTGTTTAGTGCTGCATTCACCGCTGACACCTGGATCAGGATATCCGGACAGTAGGCATTGTTCTCCACCATCCTGCGGATGCCTCTCACCTGTCCCTCAATACGGCTCAGCCGGTTCAGCAGATCTCTATATTCCTTCTCCGGGCGCTCCTTCGTCTTATGAGAACATCCCGGACAGACTTTCTTATCCTCCATCTCAACACCTCTTTTACAAACCCCTATGGGGTATTTCTCTTTACACAAGCCATTATATACCCCTACCAGGTATATTTCAACCACAAAATCAGGATTTTTGAAAAATTACTCTTTTTCGGGAAGGATCCGGGTGGATGCAGCTGCCGGCATGTCTCCGGCCGGGGATGCCTGCTGAAAAAGTCAGTCTTCCGGTCTGGATAAAGTAAGTCCCAGGGCAGCACGTCACGTGAGCAGGACATTCCGCGGGAGCATTCCGAAAAGCATTCGTTCTAGATGTTAGGCAGGAGTAAATGGAGTGCCTGTGCACGAACATTTGCTCCTGGCGTTACATCCATTCGAATCTTTGAGGTAAAGCGGCGCGGGGCCTGCGATGTGACGTGCTGCCCTGGGACGAACCTTTAGCTATACCCGAAAGGCAGATTTTTCACCATCACTCTACACTCTTGAGTGATTCTACCATGTTGATATTTTTCAGTTTAAAGTACATCACCCCATTCACGATGCAAGAAAAGGCAATGGTGATCAGGAATCCGTACAGGTAGCTGACCGCATTAATATTCCTGCCAAACATGACTGAGTCGATTTCCACGGTTACGATAATGAACTGGTGCAGGATGCGGCCCAGCGCCATACCAAAAACAGCTCCTATCAGCGTCAGAATGATATTTTCCCGGTACACATATGCACAGACTTCATTATTATAAAATCCCAGTACCTTCAGTGTTGCCAGTTCCCGCTTTCTTTCGGTAATGTTGATATTATTCAGGTTGTAAAGGACTACGAATGCCAGCATACCGGCAGAAAGGATCAGCACTACAATAACCAGATCCAACGCCTCCAGCATATCTTCAACCTGTTGTCTCAGATCAGTTGTATAACTGACGCTCAATGCTCCGTCAAGCTGAAGCACATCTTCGCCCACATTCTCCGCCTCTTCAGTAGTTCTGTCCACAGTTCTATAATAGACTGAATTGTAGTTCGGTGCCTCTCCATACATCTCCTCATACAACGCAGGAGTCATATAGAGATAATGTCCCATATAGTTTTCACAGATATGTTCTACTGTAACATCCACATCTCCCTTATCTTCATCCCTGATCGTAATTGTATCACCTGCTTCGATCTCCAGCTCCTTCGCCATCTTCTCCGTCAGGATCACACCATCGTCATCAAGAAAATACTGCTCTTTCGTAGTCCGGTCCTGAAGGAGTACGAAATCGGGATAGCTCTCAACATCTGCAGGCACATTCAAGTACACATCTTTCCACTCGTTCCCGTTTCCAATGGTAATCTGCTTCAATAGATTTTCCGCAGCGTCCGCCACCTGATCCGTTGAAGAGATCATGTCAAGCACTTCCTGCTTTTCTTCATCTGATGCATCTTCATTAAGTATGATATTACCGTCATAAAGCTGGATCTCCTCATACTGCAGCACAGCGATAGCCATGATCGAGTCCTTCAGACCGAACCCAACCAGGAGCAGTGCCATGCATCCTCCTATGCCGAACACAGTCATAAAGAACCGCTTCTTATATCTGACAATATTCCGCACCGTAGCCTTCCACGAGAAATTCAGTCTCTTCCATATAAAGCTGAACCGTTCCAGGAATACGCGCTGCCCCTGTTTGGGTGTGGGCGGACGCATCAGCTCAGCAGCCTGTTCTCTCAGTTCACGAAAACATGAGAAGAATGTAGCTCCTATGGTGCAGACAAGGGCAGCCACTGCCGCAATGAGACCGTACTCCAGACTATACGGCAGCACAACCACATTCATATGCTGGTACATGATCCCGTAGGCCGTAATAATAATATATGGAAATACCTTCTCGCCGAAAAGGATTCCCAGAACACTTCCTGACACCGTTGCAAGGCATGCATAGCCAAGATATTTTCCCGCTATAGAATGCTTCTCATATCCAAGTGCCTTCAGCGTACCGATCAGAGTCCTCTGCTCTTCCACCATACGGGTCATTGTGGTAAGGCTGATGAGAGCCGCCACAAGGAAGAAGATTACAGGAAACACTTCTCCAATGGCCCGCATCCTGTCTGCATTGTCTCCATATCCGGAATAATCAGAAAGGTTATCTCTGTCGTAGACATACCACGTTGGCTGTTCGATATCTGCAACTTCCTGCTCTGCGTCCGCAAGCTTCTCCTTCGCATCGGCAATCTGCCGCTCCCCGTCGGCAATCTCTTCCTGCGCCTCCTTCTCTCCGTCATAGTATTCTTCCCATCCGTCGGCAATCTCCTGTTCGCCGTCCGCAAGTTCTGCTTCCGCGTCTTCAATCTGCTGCTCTGCATCTGCAATCTGATGTTCCCCTTCTTCAATCTGACTGACGCCCTGATTAATCTGTTCCTGTCCGGACTCAAGCTGTGCTCTGGACGCCTCTATCTCGGCACGCGCCGCCTCAATCTGTGCTTCTCCCTGTTGGATCTGTTCATAGAGAGCATTCATAGTGGCAAGGGTCACATCATCCGTCTGACCACTGGCTGCAAGTGTATTATATTGATCTTTTGCCTCATTCAGCGCATCAATACTTGCATTGAGCTCATCAATACCCTGATTCAGCTGTTCTGTTCCGTCCTCAAGCTCTTTCTGTCTCGCCTCAAGCTCCTGCTTCGAAGACTGGATTTCCTTCTTCGAAGCCTCCAGCTGTTCCTTCGATGATTCCAGCTCCGTCCTGCCGTCTTCCAGCTCCTGTTCCGCATCTGTAAGTTCCTGCCGCGCATCATTCAGAGCTTCATTTGCTTCATCTACCACTTCCTGATAGCGGGCCTGCTGCCGTTCTTCCTTTATAGCCTCCACACTGTCCAGTACTTCTTCGATCCTGCTGTCATATTCATCGGTAAATGCAGTCAGCTCCTTTGCGCCCTCAACCTGTGCATATATCTCCGTATACACTTCCAGCGAAAAACTTTCCTCCGGAACACAGACAAATCCTGCCACACTTCCGTTTCCCACTGTAGAGCTGCCTCTCTCAAATCCGATATAGCACGGACTGCTCACAGCTCCGACGATAGTAAATGTATCAGTCGTGAGGGTGTCTGTGATCTCACTGTCAGTCCCGCTGGAAAAGGTGATCGTATCTCCGATCTCCAGACTGCCGGATGCCAGATAATCCACATCCACCACACATTCATCAGCTGCTTCGGGCATTTTTCCCTTCTCCAGCTGTACCTGATTCATGGTGGGGAGGAGTGACATCACATGGACCACCACCTGATTGTCTCCCTCCGTACAGAGTGCATCTACGGAATATCCGCCTTCCGCTGCTGCAATACCGTCCACGGCCTCCACAGCTGCAATATCATCGTCAGTAAGACCCATCGTACTGATAACTTCAATGTCCATCAGGTTCTGCTGATCAAAATAAGCGTCAGCAGAATACCTCATATCCGGTTCAGATACACGGATCCCGGAAAAGAACGCGACGCCGATAGCCACGATAAAAAAGATGGACAGAAAACGGCCAAGACTGCGTCGGATTTCCATATAAAAATCTTTTCTCAACGCTTTTTTCCCCATCTGTCCACCCTACCATTCTATTTCATCTATCGACATCGGATTATCATTCAGTTCCATTTGCGAAACCTGTCCGTTCTTGATATGTATCAATCGGTCAGCCATCGGAGCCAGAGCCTGATTATGAGTAATGACGATCACAGTCATTCCCCGCTCCCGGCACATATTCTGCAGCAGCTTTAGAATAGCTTTTCCCGTATTGTAATCCAGCGCCCCCGTCGGTTCATCGCAGAGAAGCAGTTTCGGATTCTTGGCCAGAGCCCTTGCAATGGAGACTCTCTGCTGTTCTCCTCCGGAAAGCTGTGTCGGGAAATTATCCAGCCTGTCGCCCAGCCCCACATCCTCCAGAACCTCCTTCGCATCCAGCGGCTCCTTGCAGATCTGAAGAGCCAGCTCCACATTCTCGAGAGCTGTCAGGTTCGGCACCAGATTATAGAACTGAAATACAAACCCGATATCCTCCCTCCGGTATCCTGTAAGCTTCTTCGCATTATAAGCCGTGATCTCTTCGCCATCCACCACAAGCTTTCCGCTGGTTGCCGTATCCATCCCTCCGAGGATATTGAGGACCGTAGTCTTGCCCGCTCCGCTTGGGCCTACGATCACGACGAATTCGCCCTTTTTGATAGAAAAATTAATATTATCCGCCGCCCGGATCTCTACTTCTCCCATCTTATATATTTTCGTAATATTCTCAAGTTTAACAAAATCCTCCATAGGCATTCTCCCTGCATACAGCCAAAGCGGATACTTTCTGTATCCGCTTTGCTCTTTTCTTTTGTTCTATTAATTATAACATGAAAGAACGAATTTTTGAGAACTTTCGAAAGATTTCAGAGTTTTTTCATGATTGCTTTTCCTGGTTCAGCTTTGCGGCATACCGGAACAGAACCAGGCCGATCAGGAACATGACCGACAGGGCGCTGACCGCAATGTTGATCTCCCCTGTCAACTGACTCAGTACGGAAACCAGAGCTGTTCCAATTACAGAAGCGCCCTTTCCGCAGATATCGTAAATGCCGAAATACTCGCCGGACTTCTCCGCAGGAATGATCTTTGCAAAATAGGATCTGGACAGTGCCTGGATCGTCCCCTGGAACATTCCTACAAGGATCGCCAGCAGCCAGAAATCAAACTGGGTATCCAGCCAGTAGGCGTAGACAGCAATACAGAAATATCCCAGTATGCAGACCGTAATTATCTTCTCCGGATTCGTTTTCTTAAGGATACGGCTGAAAATGAGTACCGACGGGAATGCCACGACCTGGGTCACCAGAAGTGCCAATAGCAGCCCTGTACTGTCAAGACCCAGAGCCTGTCCATATGCAGTCGCCATATCGATCACCGTATATACTCCATCAATATAGAAGAAGAACGCCAGCAGGAATATAAAAATATGCTTCTCTCTGGCCAGCTCCTTTAATGTGTGGCCCAGACGGATAAAACTGGTCTTTACAACATGAGCTCCGGCGTCCGCGAAGTGTTTCTGTCTGTATGACCGGATCAGCGGAAGAGAAGTACAGAGCCACCAGAGCGCTGTGATCAGGAATGCCAGTATCATGGTCACCTGCATTTCCATCCCGAAGTTTCCGCCGCCCAGAACGATCACAAGGCTAATGATAAATGGAATACAGCTGCCAATATATCCCCATGCATATCCATGAGAAGATACTGTATCCATCCGGTCCGGTTCTGTCACGTCCGTCAGCATAGAATCGTAAAATACAAGACTGGCGGAGTATCCGGTCTTGGCCAGCACGAACACTACCAGGAACCAGAGCCAGGACGAAAGAAATCCAAGAACAACACAGCCCACAACACCGATACCCATGGATACAGTAAAAATAATCTTTTTAAAATTCTTCGTATCAGCCACAGCCCCAAGCGTAGGGCCGAGGATTGCCACGATCAGCGTACATATAGAGGTGGCATATCCCCAGTACGCCAGATAATCCACATCCGATATTCCGGCGTTGCCTGCCAGATAATTAAAGTAGATTGGAAATATCGTCGATACCATCAGTGTAAACGCCGAATTTCCCACATCATAAAGGACCCATTTCTTTTCCAGTGAAGTCAGCTTAAATTTCATCGTAATCCTCTCATTCCGTTTTTCTTTTTATCTATTCGCCACACTCGCTTCTGCCATATGCCGGTTCACAGCCGGATCTGTTCCCAATTGTCTCCCGCTCCGAAGGTCTCGTGAAAACGTTTCGGGAGATCTCCTCCCTGGAACAGCTTTTTCTGATACTGTATGATCAGTCCCGCCGCCAGAGGCACAGCCCCGGAGAAGAGCTTTTTCAGCAGCTGGCAGTATTCTCTGCACTCAGGATTAGGCTCCAGGCTCATGACCATCCCATGCATAGAGTCATAACATCCCGCAATCTTCATTCCGGCAAAGATCAGATTCCTCTTAACCGGTCCTGGCGCAAGCAGAGCTTTGTGGCAGAAGATCATAGATCTCATACAGCGTTCGATCAGCTCCGGTGTCATATCCCGGAAAAACGGCGCAATAACCGCCCCGTTTTCCAGACTGGGGTGAATATGCTTTGTGGCCAGATAGCGGACCGGATTGATATAATCCTCTTTAAGAAGAAGACGGTCAAACTCCATCTCTATCTCCGAATGGCTGATCCCGCTCACCTGGATCATCTTTTCAATATACTTGTGGCATTCACTGTCCAGCGCAAAATGACAGATAAAGCCATAAATATACGCCCGGGCGGCACTGGGATTCTCCGCTTTCGCGATCACTTCCGCGGCATGATCAAAAAATATGTCAGCCATCTCATCATGAAGAGCGTACCCCTGTCCGTTCACCGGATTTTTCGTCAGCGCCTTATAATAAAAAAGAAGATCCGGCCCATGTACTCCTACATCGAACAATTCTCTGTTATTCTCGATCGAATTCTGGAGCGGACGCGGCAGCGCGCTCATAACTTCATTTCCAAATTTGTAATGTGCATATGTTGTCGGCATGCAGCTTCTCCTTTTCTCTTATGATTTTTGCTCTGAGTATATATTATCACATATTCCACATAAAGAAACCATTAAAACAGCGAAAAAATTATGTAAAACTCTCTAAAACACACCTTGACTTTCCACAACGGCTGAACTATATTATATATAGTGCGTAAAGTGCACACTATGTATCCTGTCCATATCGTAATTGATCGTTTACAATATGGGCTTGTACTGGTTTCGACAGGGATCTTGAAGATGGAGAAGCTATCCGCAGGCTGATGCGTTAAATCGCAAACTTAAAATTAAACGCTAACGATAATTACGAATTAGCTGCAGCCTAAATGCTGCATGTCGCTCCTGATGCACTCACACATCGGGAATCCGGCATCAAACATGTGAGAAACGATGGCGGCAAAGCTTTGAGCCGTCAGGCGTATCATGAAGCTACTGAACCCGTAAGGATGTCTGTTTCCGTGCGGCAGAGGGAATGTTAAATAACTGACTATGGTAGTAGAAGTACATGGGATAGGTTTTTGGACGCGGGTTCGATTCCCGCCAGGTCCACTTGCGGCAATACTGTATTGCCGCTCTTTCATTAGAAAAGGATGGAAACATAGCTCAGCTGGGAGAGCGCTCGCCTGACTAGCGGGAGGTCATGGGTTCGAGCCCCGTTGTTTCCATTGTGGGGTATTAGCGCAGTTGGGAGCGCGCAACATTCGCATTGTTGAGGCCACGGGTTCGACTCCCGTATACTCCATCAGAGAAAGCCGCCGATATTCAGCGGTTTTCAAGCACCTTCCGGAGAATAATTTTTTTCTCCAGTTGGTGCTTTCATCAACTAAAATATTATATACTTATCCTCTGCCGCCCTCCACCCTGTTTTCATTCCGTCTGATTCATTTCGGCTCTATTTCTCTGATGCGTGTCAGCTTTATGTAGAATGATTCCAGAGCTTCACAGTATTTATTTGAAACCGGACACACAACACGAAGCCACCCTTCCCCTTTCTCGCAGCCTCTGCATATATCGGTAATATATTCATACATATATCTGAAGAATTCTTTGTTTGTGGGTTTCTTTGCACCGCTTGATTTCTTGAAGATCAGTTCCAATAATTCGACATTTTCCGAATTCCAGACAGCGTTTACCACCGTCCTGATATTCTTTTCCACACAGTTCCATGATGTGTCAAAATGTTTTGCGATATCAAGGTACAGAGATTTTGTAATATATGTTGCATACTCTTTGTCTTTCAGCGTCAGAAGCATACCGTATACAACATAATCATATCCAAGATACGACTTGTTCACGCCCAGATAGTCCAAAGTATCGACGATCATTCTTTTATAT
Source organism: Candidatus Mediterraneibacter stercoripullorum (assembly GCA_019115765.1). Taxonomy (GTDB): domain Bacteria; phylum Bacillota; class Clostridia; order Lachnospirales; family Lachnospiraceae; genus Mediterraneibacter; species Mediterraneibacter stercoripullorum. Next base: position 44,768 of record DXCZ01000039.1, read on the forward strand.
TCCATTTATCATATCCTCCCATTCCCGGGAGCCTGTTCCTTTCATTATGGTAAATTGGAACTATATGCTAAACAACAAAAATCATTCGACCTTTTTCTACCTTTTTCTTATCCCATTGTTTTTTCCAAAATGTTTCTATATAATAGATTCCATTAAAAAGCTGTTCCCGTAACAGCAGATCGGAGTATGATATGAAATATAAAAATGTTGTTTTTGATTTTGGAAATGTAATCGGAAAATTTGACGGAAATTATATTCTTGAACAGTTCTGCGAGTCAAAAGAAGACCGAGACATACTTTATCCTGTTATTTTTAAGAACTGGGCTGAACTGGACCGCGGTACTATAGATTATGAAGCAAATGCTCTGGAAGCAGAAGCCGGGGTGCCAGACCGCCTGAAGCCGACTGTCCGTCGCTTCTTCCGGGACTGGACTTCCCATGTCCCGCCCGTAGAAGAAACATATTCTCTGATTCGTGAGCTCAAAGAGCAGGGATACAGCCTGTATCTGCTCTCCAATGCTGCCACATACTTTGCCGAATGGGCCGCTGCCCTTGATATTCTGAAAGGATTTGACGGAATTGTATTCTCCGCACCCATCAGAATGGCAAAACCGGATGCCGAGATCTATCAGTATCTTTTTCAAAAATATCATCTCAAACCTGAAGAATGCCTTTTTGTCGATGATCTGGAACAGAATATCCGGGCTGCCGAGGCACTCGGCATGGACGGCATCCGTTTCACAGGTGATACGGATGCCGTAAGAAGGATGCTGGCATTCTAAAGGTTCCGGATTTTGAAGTCTCTCTGTGCTTCACGCTTCTGATCCTTTTTGGCGATATCGGCGCGTTTGTCATACAGTTTCTTACCTTTTGCAAGGCCGATCTCTACCTTTACCAGACTGCCGCTGAAATAAACCTGCAGCGGCACAACAGTGATTCCCTGCTCCTTCATCTTCCCGAAGATTTTGTCTATCTCCTTTCTGTGGAGGAGCAGCTTTTTTACTCTGAGAGGATCCTTGTTGAAAATATTCCCCTTCTCATAAGGCGAAATATGCATCCCGTAGATAAACATCTCCCTGTCTTCTACCCGTATAAAAGCCTCTTTGATGCTGCACTTTCCCATGCGCAGAGATTTTACCTCTGTACCGTGCAGAACAATACCGGCCTCATATTTCTCCAGGATAAAATAATCATGATACGCCTTTTTATTATTGGCGATTAACTTCTTCTCATTCTTTGCCATATCTGTTCTCCATTCTGCTGCAATATTCCTGACACATCAGCTCCGATTTCTGCGTCAGTTATCATCCGGATCATCTGCAGTCACAAAACTGACAGTCCGCTGAAGCTTATCTGCATCTGCCACACGGACCCTTATCTTCTGCCCAAGTTTATAAGTCCTGCCTGTATGCGCTCCTACCATCTCGTAATTCTGTTCTGAAAATTCGTAATGATCATCCCGCATATCCGAGACATGCAGCAGTCCTTCCACTGTGTCAGGCAGTTCCACGTATATCCCCCATTTTGTCACGCCGGATATCACGCCTTCGTACTCTTCTCCGATATGCTGCTGCATGTACTCAGCCTTTTTCATTTTGATGACCTCGCGCTCTGCTTCATCAGCGGTACGTTCTCTGTCACTGCACTGGGCAGCGACTTCCGGCAGTATCTTCTCATAGTGTTCGATACGCCCTTCATTCAGACGCCCTCTCAGATCCTCCTTGATGATCCGGTGGATCTGCAGATCAGGGTATCTTCGGATTGGCGAAGTAAAATGCGTATAATATCTTGCCGCCAGACCGAAATGCCCGGTATTCTCCGGCGTATATCGCGCCCGCTTCATAGAACGAAGGGCCAGTCTGCTGATCATAGCCTCCTCCGGCGTGCCGTCCACCCGTCCGAGAAGCTTCTGGATCTCTTTGGGCCGGACTTCTCCATGTACATGAATATGATACCCGAAATTATTGATAAACGTACTGAGCTGACGGATCTTCTCCTCCTCCGGAGGCTCATGAGTACGATAGAGAAAGGGCAGTTCCCGCCAGTAATATTCCTCTGCCACCGTCTCATTTGCCAGAAGCATGAAGTCCTCGATAATCTTCGTAGCGTCATTGCGCTCATAGGGCTTTATATCTGTAGGACGTCCTTTTTCATCCAGTATTACCTTCGTCTCCGGGAAATCAAAATCAATGGATCCCCGTCTTCCCCTGTTCTCCCGGATAATATCCGACAGCTCTTTCATCATCTGTATCATGGGGATAAACTCTTCATTTTCCCTCAGTGCATCCGAATCTTCGTCCAGCATCTTTGCCACACCTGTATAACTCATCCTTCGGTCTACCCGGATTACTGTCTCTGCAATCTGATGATCCACAACCGCTCCGGATGGGCTGACCGTCATGATACAGGACAGAGCGAGACGATCCTCCCCTGCATTAAGAGAGCAGATCCCGTTGGACAGCTTATGCGGCAGCATGGGAATGACCCGGTCCGCCAGATAGACACTGGTACCTCGGTTCAGCGCCTCCCGGTCCAGAGCACTGTTTTCCTGAACATAATTGGCAACATCTGCTATATGGACACCCAGCCGATAGTTGTCCCCCTCACGGTTCACAGATACCGCATCATCCAGATCTTTCGCATCCTCTCCGTCTATAGTCACCATCTGCCAGTCTCTCAGATCCAACCGGCCGGCCCGGTCCGCTTCACTGACCTCTTTTCCCACTCTGACCGCCTGATTCAGCACCTTCTCCAGAAATTCTGTGGGAATCCGCCGGTCCATCACGATAGAGAGGATATCTGTCCCAGGGTCATTGACATGGCCGATGATTTCGGCAATCTTCCCCTCGGGCTTGGAATGTTCACCACCGTATGACGTCAGTTCCACTACCACCTTATGCCCGGTCATGGCACCGTTCTCTTTTCCCGCAGGAATATAGATATCCCGCAGATACCTCTGATCGTCAGGGCGGACAAACCCGAAATTCCTGCTCTGCTCATACAGGCCGACGATACGGGTAATATTATGAGAAAGGATCTTGACCACTTTTCCTTCTCTTCGTCTGCCTCCGGTTTTTCCGACAATGACAAACTCTACTTCATCCCCCTGAAATGCACCATTAATATTCTCCTCCGGTATGAAGACGTCCTCTCCTTCATCCTCGGGATGTACGAATCCGTATCCCCGGACATTGGCCTGGAAAGTTCCCTTCAGATGAACGGCATGTCCTTTGCTATATTTTCCCCGTTTGGAAAGAGATATCTTCCCCTCTTCCACCAGTGTGTCCAGCACCTCTTTCAGATCGTCCCTCTGTTCACGGGGAATCTGGAGCACGACAGCGATCTCCTTGATCTTCATAGGTACATACAGGTCATCGCATATAAAATCATAGATTACTTTTTTTCTCTTCTCAAATGTCTGATCCATATCTCTCTCCCTGATCCGCAGCAGCGTAAATGTGTCTCATGAGTCCGGCCGGCATCTGCCGTCCTTCCGGCGCCTCACTTTTCCGAAAAAGAAAACACCCTATATCCGCATAGAGTGTTTTCGTTACTTACATTATTATCTTCCGGTATCGCAATTCCCATACGTCTTGAGTATTAGTTAAACACCTTCAGGTTGAGGACAACAGCCAGCACCATGAAAAGCACTGCCACGAACTTTGTAGCCTTCACAAGAGTTCCCTCCATGGAACGCCCCTTGTTCTGTCCCCAGTATGTGTCCGCCGCACCGCTGATTGTTCCAAGACCTGCAGACTTTCCTTCCTGTAAAAGAATGATCGCAGACAGCACGATACAATCTATAACAAAGATAATATATAACACGATCTTCAAAATATCCATCTTCACACCTCCTGCGGATAAACCATATCTATATTATCACAACAGAAGTCAGTTTTCAAGTCATAACTCTTAATTTCATATGCACAAGGATCCCGGAATCTTTCGATTCCGGGATCCTTGATTATTCTAAAACCTTTATCAGCTGTATGTACTTACGTTCAGCAGAAGATTACTCAGCATCTGCAGCGTATACGCCTACCAGTTTCTTCAGGTATTCGTATCTCTCCATAGCCTCTTTCTCATTCTGAGCGAAGAGTCTTGCAGCTTTCTCCGGATTGGATCTCTTCAGAGCATTGTAACGAACCTCGCCGTCAAGGAATGCCTGGTAATCCTCTTCCTTCGGAGCCTTGCTGTCGAGGAAGAACTTGTTGCCTTCTGCAGCCGGATTGAACCGGAAGTTGTTCCAGTATCCACACTCTACTGCCAGCTGTTCCTCTGTCTGAGCCTTGCTCATACCCTTCTTGATACCGTGGTTGATACACGGAGCGTATGCGATGATCAGTGACGGTCCCGGATAAGCCTCAGCCTCTGTGATAGCTTTGACTGTCTGGTTGAAGTCAGCACCCATAGCGATCTGTGCAACGTATACGTATCCGTAGCTCATTGCCATACCTGCAAGGTCTTTCTTCTTCGTCTCTTTTCCACCTGCTGCGAACTGTGCTGTAGCACCTGTCTTCGTAGCCTTGGAGGACTGTCCGCCTGTATTGGAGTAAACCTCTGTATCGAATACCATGATGTTGATGTCCTTGCCGCTTGCAAGCACATGGTCAACACCGCCGAATCCGATATCGTAAGCCCATCCGTCACCACCGAATACCCACTGGGACTTCTTAGCAAGGAAGTCTTTGTTCTTCAGCAGTTCAGCCTTCTCTGCACGGTCGCATCCGCATTTCTCCAGAGCTGCCACAAGCTTGTCTGTAGCTGTTCCGTTTGTAGCGCCGCATGCAAATGTATCAAGGTACTCCTGAGCAGCTGCCTTTACATCAGCATCTTCTGCGTCTGCAGCAAGCTTCTCAACATGACCTTTCATTCTGTCTCTGATGGTATTCTGAGCAAGCAGCATACCATAACCGAACTCAGCGTTGTCCTCGAACAGGGAATTGTCCCAAGCCGGTCCGCGGCCGTTCTTTCCTACGGTGTAAGGAGTGGACGGTGAGGAGTTGCCCCAGATGGAGGTACATCCTGTAGCGTTGGCAATATACATTC
>DXCZ01000040.1 GCA_019115765.1 Candidatus Mediterraneibacter stercoripullorum
CGAGGTAGATAGGGCAGAGGTGGAAGTGCCGTAAGGCATGGAGCTGACTGTTACTAATAGGTCGAGGGCATAACCAAAACGGAGACAGGGTTTGGATGGTTGATTCTTTGTATGTAGTTTTGAAGGTACATGATAGTATCTTTATAATTTAATATTCCTCCTTAGCTCAGTCGGTAGAGCATTCGGCTGTTAACCGAAGTGTCGTTGGTTCAAGTCCAACAGGGGGAGCTCACAAAGCCCGTAAATTTAACGTTTACGGGTTTTATTTGTTTTTGTAACATGCCCCTCGGGGACAAAATAGACTGTCTATTGATGATTTCCCCCGTCTGTTTACAATAAAGGTAAGAGAACAGAAAGACAGGCAGCAGTTTTCCGACGAGGAAATAAACAGATTGTGTATGTCTTGCCCTGTCAGCGCGTGTCTGATAGAATGAAGTCGTTACAACGACGGAGCGAATGAAGACAAAGCGGACAGAGGAATTGCAGAAATGGTTATTGGTATTATAGAAGACGACACACTGCTGAATCAGGCGCTGGAGATTGTTCTTAAGAAAGAAGGGTATGATACAGTCTGCGCGCAGTCGAAGGAAGAGGCGCTGGCACTGACAGAGGGAAGGGTGGATCTTCTGCTTGTGGATATCGGCCTCCCTGACGGAAATGGCATTGCCCTTTATCAGGAAATCACGAAGACGAGAGAGGTTCCTGCTATCTTCCTGACAGCCAGAGATGAGGAAAAGGATATGCTGGACGCTTATCAGGCTGGGGCCCAGGACTATGTGGTAAAGCCCTTTTCCATGAAGGTCCTGCTGAAGCGGATCCAGGTGGTGCTTGGGCGCAGCGGCAGTGAAGCGTTCCTTTCCTGCGGGGAGCTCATGCTATATCCAAAGAGGCGGCAGGTGTATGTAAGCGGACAGGAGATCTCACTGACGGCAAAGGAATATCAGCTTCTGGAATATTTTATGCAGAATCAGGATCAGGTGCTGACGAAAGGAAATATCCTGGAGAATATCTGGGGGCTGGACGGAGAATTTGTTGTGGACAATACAGTCAGTGTGACGATCAACCGGCTGAGAAAGAAGATCGAGCCGGATACGTCAAACCCCAGATATATTAAAAATGTATTCGGCCTCGGGTACCGGATGGGAGAGCAGGAGAGATGAATGCTGTAATGATATTCGTATTGATCCTGGGTATCGGTATGGGAGTGGCTGCGGGCGCAGGGATCATGTTCTGGATCCAGAGGAAAATGCGTATGCGGGAGCTGGAACGGATCATACACCTGACTGAGAATATCAAGAACGGCAAAAGGATCCGTGCGTCAGGGCCCGGTGAGGAACTTCTGCTGTCCCGGATCGAACTTGATCTGGTGCGGGTGCAGGAAATCCTGGAGGGCAGGAAGTCTGAAGCAGAAAAGAGCCGTGATGAGATCCAGAAGCTGATCTCCGAGATCGCCCACCAGATGCGCACGCCCCTGACGAATATTGAGACCTATACGGAGATCATCAGGGAAGAGGCGGGAAACGACGGGCAGATGGCCGTGTATCTGTCTGCACTGGAGGAGAGCGAGAGAAAGCTGGACTTTCTTGTAGAGAGCTTTGTGAAGATGTCTAGGCTTGAGCAGCATGTGATCCAGATAAGGAAAGAAAAGGCGGATCTGGTGAAGACGGTGAGGGATGCGCTGGGACAGGTCCAGAGCCGGGCGGAGAGGAAGAATATCTGCTTTGATATTCATTTTCCGGAGCAGGCTGTCTGCAGCCATGATGCGAACTGGCTTGGCGAAGCCGTCTATAATATGCTTGACAACGGGGTAAAGTACAGCAGTCCGGGCGGCAGAATAGACGTTTCTGTTTCTGTAAATGATATGTTTTATAAAATCCGTGTCAGAGACTACGGGATCGGAATCGATGCCGGAGAGGAAAGCATGATCTTCCGGAGATTCTACCGGGGAAGGCGTGTGACCGGGCAGGAGGGATTCGGCATCGGACTGTATCTGGCAAGGGAGATCGTAAATCTGCACGGCGGTTTTATGCTGGCCAGGCGGATGGAGCAGGGACTCCTGATGGAGATCGACCTGCCGGTATAAGGGGGATACGTCCCCCTCTTTTTTGCTTTATGGGAAAGTTATTTTGCCCCTGTTGTCTGAGGGCAGCAGGTTTGTTAGGAGTTTGTTAGATTTTCTCTGTATAATAGAAAAAGGCCGGCAGGGGTATGCCTTCGCTCTGATTCTGATATACGCTCCGCGAGGGCGCTGAACGTCCGGTGGACGTTCGCTTAGCGCCGACCGTAGTGGAACGAAGATCGCAGGGATTCGGAGATGTATTATGTCAGCTAAAGCTGACCCGAATCCCGCGCCAAGACTCGCAAGCGAGTCTTGAATTTGCGGCTGCCGGCTGAAATCTAAGCAGGAGACGTATGACATATGGAAATGGTAAAAGCGGTTAATCTGAAGAAGTATTACATTACAGATACCTATGAAGTGCATGCACTGGACGGTGTGTCTCTGTCTGTGGAGGAAGGGGAGTTCCTGGCGATCATCGGGACTTCGGGCAGCGGAAAGACAACGCTGCTGAACATGCTGGGCGGACTGGATGTGCCTACATCGGGAGGAGTATGGATCCGTGGAAACAGTCTGAAGGATATGGAGGGAGAAGAGAGAACAGTCTTCCGCAGACGAAATATCGGGATTGTCTTTCAGCAGTATAATCTGATCCCGGTACTTACTGTGTATGAGAACATTGTGCTGCCTCTGCGTCTGGACGGGGCGGATATCGACCAGACGCTGCTGGAGGAAATCTCTGTAATGCTGGGAATACAGGATAAGATGGAGCGTCTGCCGGAGACTCTGTCCGGCGGCCAGCAGCAGAGAGTTGCTATCGCAAGAGCGCTCCTGGCAAAACCTGCAGTACTGTTGTGCGATGAGCCCACGGGAAATCTGGACTCGGGGTCAAGTATGGAAGTAGCAGGGCTGCTCAGATCCTGTACTGAGAGATTCCGGCAGACGGTACTTGTTGTGACCCATCAGGAAGAAGTAGCCCAGATGGCGGACCGGATCATCCGGATGGAGGATGGAAGGATATGACAGGAAAAGGCTTTACTCCGAACAATAACGGGTCTGTGATCCGGATGCTTTCCATGAAACTTGGAGCATACAATAAGGGGCGGAACCGGATCCTTATGGCTGCTGTGATCCTGTGTATCGTCACACTGACCATGGTATTCGGCATAGTATACGGCAGGTTCCGCACAGAGTATCTGAAGTCCATAAGGGAAGAAGGAACAGCGGCATCTGCCTGTATCGAAAATGCGGATCTGGATCAGTATCATCAGGTCCGGTCTCTCGGATATGTCAGATATGCAGGCAGAAGTGTAACTGTTGGAGCGGCATATGAACAGTCGGAAACCGGATCCGGTGAGAAATCGGTGTGTTCTATCCGCTGGCTGGATGAGGAGGCATGGGAGCATATCGTCAGCCCGGCGTATACAGACATTCATGGGAAATTCCCCAGTGAAGAACAGGAGATCATGCTGGCAGAACGGACATTGAAAGCACTGAATATAGACAGCCCTCAGACGGGAGATGAGATCAGGCTGAATGTGTCTGTGGGACTGTTCCGGACTGAGCAGGAGACATTTACCCTCTGCGGATGGTTTACAGAGTACGGGGATGCTGTCTCCGATCCGGCGCCGGCCTATATTTCCCAGACAAAGCTGAAGGAGTGGGGAATGGATCCCGGGGAGGAAGCAGATATCCTGATCTGTCCGTCAGGAAATCTCCAGTGGCGGGAGACAGAGGACCGACTTTATCAGGATATAGAGCTGGATGCTGGACAGAGGATCTCTGTGTGGAATTCTGCGGCATATGATGCGGTCAACGGAATGGCGGGAGGATATGAGATGGCGGCTGTCGGAGCCATGGTGATCCTATGCGGAATGTTCTTCATGATCTATAATGTGATGCAGATATCTATGATGGGAGATATCCGGCAGATGGGACTGCTGAATATCGTTGGAACCACGGAAAAGCAGATCCGGAAGGTATATTATGGTCAGATCCGGCGGATCCTGATTCCGGGGCTTCTGGCAGGGACAGTTCTGTCTGCCCTTCTGCTTCAGCTGGTTATCCCGGCAATACTTGGCAGGCAGTATCTGAACGGGTTCGGCGGAGTCGGGGAACTGCGGATCTTCCGGCCGGAGATCCTGGCGGCTTCGGTGATATTTACCACGGTATTAACACTCGGTACGTCTGCGGGTATTATAAGGCGGGCAGTGAACCGCTCCTGCGTGGAAAGTATACATTATACCGGACTGAAAACGGAGAAGAGAAGAAGGAGAGTCCGGACAAAGACTGTAAAAAGGAAAAAGAAAAATGGAAAGAGCGCCGGCTCGGAAATCCGGTATATGGCATGGCGGAATCTGACCAGAAGCAGAGGAAAATTTATTCTTACAGTACTTTCCCTGTTCCTGGGGATTGAGGCTCTGCTGGGCGCTGCGGTGATAACAGAGGGCAGTGACTATGTCCATGTGCTCGAGGAACGCCCGGACTTCCTGATCGCCGGGGAGTTCAGCAGCGGATGGCAGGAGTCCGGCTATGGAAAAGAATACAGAAACCGGGATGCCGGAGAGGATCCCATGCTTACAGAAGGAAGTAATCTGGAACTGCTCTATGATAATGAGTACGATGAGTTCTCCCCTGTTTCCCGGGAAGTCAGAGAACAGCTGCTGGCCCTGGATGGGGTGGATCGGGAGAATTCTTATGTCATGGAAGGCGCCTATATGTATTCTGTGCTTTCTGAAAAGGCTGTCCGGCCCTTTGTCAGTGAACAGGAGTTCATGTCGCTGTCAGACGGCGGAACATCCGGGGAGACTGTAGAAGAAGGCTCTGCCGGGGCAGATATGATCGAGGGAACTCTGCCGGATGTGATACAGATCCTTACGGAAGAAGAGACAGAGGAACTTGTGGCATATGTGAAGAAGAATGGCCTTTCCGTGGATATGGAAACTTTCATGGAAGGAAATGGAGTGCTCATTCTCCATGACCACGCCCTTTCTCCGGACCGGCATGAGATGGCGGATGAGGCAGTGGGGGAGCCGGTGTATTTCCGGACGCTTACGCCAGAAGAGGACAGGATCAGGTGGAACCGGATGACAGACGAGGAAAGGAATGCATGGGAAGCGGACGGAGGCTTCGGAGAAAGACAGTCAGAGAAAATGGAGATCTGCGGATATCTGGACAACCGTGCGGAAGGATTTCCTGATATCCGTCAGACCTGGCATGGAGCGGAAGGAGACTTCTATTATCTGATCAGTGAGAAAGGATTTCGGAAACTGCCGACAGAGAAGAAGACGCTGTATATGGAAATCAATATGGATGCAGGGATCAGCGGTAAAGACGAACAGGAGAGACATATTGAAAATGAGATAGAAGGCATTATATCAGAGGAAAATCAGAGACGTGCTCAGATCACGGATACCGGAATCGAAAGCGGAACCACGGAAGCGGGAATCTTCTGTATCAACAAGTCAGCACTGATGCAGGAGACCGCCGGTTATATCAGAGGAAACCGGATCGTCCTGGGAGGGATCAGCGCGGTCCTGCTCCTGTGCGGACTTACCAATTACTTTAATGTGATGGTTACTGGAATCCTTGCAAGGAGGCGGGAATTCCAGATCATGGAAAGCGTCGGAATGACCGGGAAACAGAGGCGTCAGATGCTGCTTGCGGAAGGAGCATATTACTGTCTGATCGTGCTCCTGCTGATGCTGACTGCCGGAAATGTGATACTGGCAGTAATCCGTGCCTATATGGAAGGCAGATTATCCTACTTTGCATTTTCCTATCCGTTCCTGTGGGCGGCTCTGGCAGCTGCCGGACTGGCGGGGATATGCCTGTGTATCCCCGCGGCAGTATGCAGGCGGTTCAGACCTGCCCGGCAGGAGCGTCTGTCTCGGACCGTTTCATAAGGATGGAGAAAACAATCATAATGACCAGAGCCGCAGCGGAACACATCATCCCTCCGCGGATACCTGTGTACTCTGCTACAGCGCCGGTGATGTAAGGCATCAGGATAGCTCCGATCCCTCCGACAGGGAGCAGCACGCCTACACTGGCGTTGCTCATGGAGCGGTTGGCCGTGGCGATGACCGTGGGATACGCTCCGGAGATGGACAGTCCGAAGAGGAACAGGGTGATCAGAGCCGGAAGTCCGTCGGACGACATGAGTATGAGCAGGTAGGTAACAAGGGAGGCAACACTCATCAGGGTCAGGGAGCGGAAGCGGCTGGCAGCAGGAAGTACAAAGGCCAGCAGCAGCCTTCCGATCAGCATGGCCGACCATATGACGGTGACGGTCAGCTGGCTGAAGATACCTGTCAGTATCCTCTGATCCTTGAAATAAGTAACCAGCCATCCGGTGACGCTGATCTCCGCACACTGCTGACCGAACAGGAAACCGGCCGAATACCAGAAGTGCCGGTCTCTCAGAAATCTGGTGTCGCTCTTTTCCCTGGCGGCTGCAGGCTCCGGATCAAGCTTCATGGCGATGAACAGTACCCATACGATCCCGCCCCCCGCGGCCAGGAGGAGCAGGGGCAGCTGCCAGAAGTTAAAGCCGCCGAAGGCCAGATAGAGGAAGGGCGCCAGCAGACTGCCTCCGGCGTATAGTGCATTCAGCAGATTTACTACGCCGGTCCGGTCCTTTGCTACTGTACCGGCCGCTACAGTGGCGTTGTTCAGGCTTGTTCCCTTGCCGAAGCCTACGAGAAGAAATCCCAGTATCAGGAACAGCCAGAATCCGGAGATGAGCATGAGCAGATACCCGACCAGGGTTCCAAGAGACAGCAGGAGCACAGTCCTGCGTACTCCAAGAAACCGGGGGAGGAAGCCGCACAGCAGTGCAGCCGCCAGATTGCCCGCGCTCAGGAAAGCCAGGAGCAGTCCGGAAAAATCATAGGAAAGATCATAGTGTTCCTGCAGAAGAGGCAGGATCACGCTGGCGCTGGAAGCGCACAGGCCGGTAAAGAGCATGACCAGAGAAGCGTTTCGGATTGTTTTGGATGTCAACATATACTGAAGTCCTCTTTTCTTTTGCAAAATAATTGGGTCCGCGGCAGCTGCTTCTGATTAGAGAGAGGAGCAGGCGGGACCTGAGCTGCATCTATTTCCGCCATACTTATGTCTTACAATTTCAGAAATTCCTTTAAAAAACTTAAGAATGTATCCCATTCATTAACGTTTTCCATGGGTATTTCAAATCTGCTGACTTCACATTTCTTTACCTTACTGGCAATATCTTGTTGAATTTCATTTCTATATTTGCGATATTGCTCTAGTCTATCTGTATCAGATCCATATTCTTTCCAATTTAGTGCTTTGTAATATTTTTCTATGTATGTTTTTAAAGCCTGTTCAGCCTGTTCAAACTCTTTTGAAATATTTGCTGTATTCAGGTAAGGGGGATATGGTGTGATATGGCGCAGATAATCCTTTACAATAGCTTTCCGTATTTCATCTTTGTCTTTCTTAACGGTACGAGTATAAAAAAACCATTTATTACAGTTTGTTAATATAACTTTATCAACAACCTGTATATATCTGGTGATTTCATCAACGGGATGCATTTTAAATTCAAGTGTATCTTTCCCCTGCACTTCTGTGGAATCAGGACATTTAACTTCAACAGCTATTTTTACACATGGAGGATCGGTGTCCCGATTGGTATGCTTATATCCGGTCGCGATGATTATATCCGGGGAAGTCCCTTCAAGAGTTTTGTCTTCATCAGCAGGGAAAGTGTAATATTTTTTCGTGTGAATCTTAGTTCTGTTTGCCCAGGAAACATCTACGATTTGATAACCGGGGTAAACGCATTCTAATAATGGCTGAATGACCCGTGTCTGATAAACCCTTTCGTCAGGACTTTCTTCTGTTATTGCTTGTATTCGTGCTCTATAATTTCCTAAAGTTAATATTTCAGTATCCATTTGTTCTCCATTCGTATAATTAGGTTTCTTTCAGCTCTCACTGATCATAGTATAATTATATTTCCTGGAATTCACAATCAAAAATTGATCGATCATTAGACTATAAGAAATCTTGTGAGTCTATTCTTTTCGTTTTATAATATCAGCTATAGAACACCTGTTAATTGAAAAGAAATAATAACGGATTAATTTATGAAAGGATGGGTGCGTATAATGAAATACAGAATACTTGGGAAAACGGGATTATCAGTCAGTGAGATCGGCCTGGGAGCTGAATGGCTGGAGCGTCATAATGCCCAGGAGGTAAAGGAAATTATCGAACACTGTGAGGAGGCCGGTATCAATATTTTAGATTGCTGGATGTCGGAACCGAATGTACGTTCAAATATCGGTGCTGCTATTTCGGGGAAACGGGAGCGGTGGGTCATCCAGGGACATATTGGCTCTACCTGGCAGAATGAGCAGTATGTGCGCACCCGTCAGTTGGACAAGGTAAAAGAAGCATTTCAGGATCTGCTGACCCGGCTGGGTACAGATTATATTGATCTGGGAATGATTCATTTTGTGGATGAGATCCGGGAATTTCACGAGATCATGGATGGAGAATTTCTGGAATATGTCTGTCAGCTGAAAAAGGACGGAGTGATCCGTCATATCGGTATGAGCACACATAATCCTCAGGTGGCGAAGCTGGCGGCTCAAAGCGGAGTCGTAGAAATGATATTATTTAGTGTTAATCCTGCCTTTGATCTGCTTCCTGCCAGCGAAAATATTGATGATTACTTTAAAGACCAGTATGATGAATCCCTTCAGGGCATAAACCCGGAGCGGGAGGAGCTTTATAAGATCTGTGAGCAGAATCAGGTGGGGATCACGGTTATGAAGGGCTATGCCGGCGGTCGTTTGTTCTCTGCCCAGACTTCTCCATTTGGCGTAGCTCTGACGCCGGTCCAGTGCATCCATTATGCTCTGACTCGTCCTGCGGTAGCCAGTATTATGGCGGGATACGACAGCATCGCCCATGTAGATGCGGCTGTGGCCTATGAAACAGCTACGGATGAGGAAAAGGACTATGCCAGTGTGCTGGCGAAAGCGCCGCTCCATGCCTATTATGGCCAGTGTACCTACTGCGGTCATTGCGCCCCATGTCCGGCGGGCATTGACATTGCCATGGTAAACAAGCTTTATGACCTGGCTGTTATGCAGGAGGAGATCCCGGGAACATTACGGGCTCATTATGAACAGCTTTCCGCCAATGCGAAAGACTGTATCGGCTGCAAAGGCTGTGAAACACGGTGCCCCTTCGGCGTTGCAGTAGCAAGCCGCATGGAGAAGACGGCAAAATTGTTTGCGTAAGTCAGCAGCGAAAGAGGCTGCAAAACCTCTTGAAAACAGTAAACTTTAATTTATGCAAATCCAAAATATAATTTTATTATTGCATAAAATGAGAGATGTCAATAAACGAACATGCAAAAAAGACTAAAACAATAATGTCTTAGTCCTTTGTTCTTTACTAATGCCGCAGACCGGAATCGAACCGGTACGGGTATCACTACCCACGGGATTTTAAGTCCCGGGCGTCTGCCAGTTCCGCCACTGCGGCAGCTTTGAAATTGTCATCTCTTATCATCTTATAAAACGACAAGAGAAACGACCCAGAAGAGACTCGAACTCTCGACCTCCGCCGTGACAGGGCGGCGCTCTAACCAACTGAGCCACTGGGCCATTTTAAAAGTTATAAAGTATGAAGCACCGGATACCGGATACTTTATACTAAGTGGACCTTCGGGGACTCGAACCCAGGACCGACCGGTTATGAGCCGGTTGCTCTAACCAACTGAGCTAAAGGTCCAAAATGAAACTGTTCCCTCAGGAACAAAGCCGATGATCGGACTCGAACCGATAACCTGCTGATTACAAATCAGCTGCTCTGCCAATTGAGCCACATCGGCATATGGAATTGCTTTCGGCAGAACAGCTGATTTGTAATCAGGCTCTGCCTGCGATTGACGTGGTCAATCTAAAAGAATTGAGCCACATCGGCACGCTATAACTGACCCCGACGGGAATCGAACCCGTGTTACCGCCGTGAAAGGGCGATGTCTTAACCGCTTGACCACGGGGCCAAAATGCATACATGATAATAAGCCGCCACCTTTAGCGACGACTTATATGTTACCATATCAGAAAGCTTTTTGCAAGCATTAATTTTGCCTGATTTTACTTGACTTTATTGCTTTGCAGCCTTATGTGTCCGCTGCGCTCCACTCCGAGCGAAAGCGTGGCCGCCGGGGCAGCACAGCTCGTTTATGGCGGACGACTGAGAATGCCTGACGTTTATGACAAAATATGTCGGAAAATGTTACAGAAATATTAATAGAAATCTATTGACAATTGAATACAGTATGATATACTTTGAAGGTCAAAGTATTTAAGTGTCAAAGTAATTGAACTGGAGAATAAATATTATGGTAGGAAGAATTTGCGGGACGGGCTCCTGTGTGCCGCAGCGCACAATGGACAACAATGACATGGCCAGGATCGTGGACACAAGTGATGAGTGGATACGCGAGAGGACGGGGGTTGTCAGGAGACATATTATTGAAGAGGAGACTACCGTTTCCATGGCAGTGCAGGCTGCAGAGCGCGCCATTGAGAACAGCGGGATCCCGGCGGAAGAGATCGATCTGATCCTTTTTGCCACATCTTCTTCGGAGGTTATCATGCCATGTGCAGCCTGTGAGGTTCAGAAGGCTGTGGGTGCCGTGAATGCAGCGGGATTTGATATAAATGCAGCATGTACAGGATTTGTATTTGCCTTTAATACAGCTCAGGCTTATATAGCGGCGGGAATGTGCAGGACTGCTCTTGTGATCGGGGCGGAAAGCATGTCGAATATGGTTGACTGGACGGACCGGGGTACCTGTGTACTGTTTGGAGACGGCGCCGGCGCTGTTGTTATCCGGGCAGAGGAGAACGGGCTGTGCAGAACAGCTGCCCATTCAGACGGAAAGAAGGGGAAGGCGCTGACTTGTCTGAGCCGTCACCGGAAAGGATGGGACAAGACTCCGGACGACAAAGAAGCCTACATCCAGATGGATGGCCAGGACGTTTTCAAATTTGCGGTGCGCAAAGTGCCGGAGATCATAGAAGAACTGATGGAAGCAGAAGGGATCGGACTGGAGGAGATCGATCATTTCATTCTCCACCAGGCAAACCGGAGGATCGTTGAAGCGGCAGCCAAGAGGCTGAAGGCTGACATCGCGAAGTTCCCTATGGATATGGATGAATATGGAAACACATCCGCGGCAAGTATTCCTATCCTTCTGGATGAGATGAACCGGAAGGGAATTCTTCAGAGAGGCCAGAAGATCATTATGGCAGGATTCGGCGCAGGACTGTCCTGGGGGGCAAGCCTGATCGAGTGGTAGGATCCGGATGTCAGAACCAGGACACCGGAGCTGATAAAAAGATAAAAAATAACAAAAAGGTAATTCCCGGCAGGGCCGGATTACAATATAATATTCTCCGGAACGGAGAGTCCTCCCCGCTGGGGAAAAAGTATTTTCAAAGAGAAAGGAAAAGAAAACCATGTTAGAGAAAATCAAAGAAATCGTAGCAGACTCATTAAACGCAGATGTTGACACACTGACAGAGGAGACAAACTTCAAAGATGATCTGGGCGCAGATTCTCTCGACCTGTTCGAGATGGTCATGGCATTTGAGGAGGAGTTCGAAGTAGAGATTCCTTCTGAGGACCTGGAGCAGATCGCTACCATCGGTGATGTTGTAAAATATCTGGAAGCTCACAAATAAACAGTGAAACCAGCTGATTCAGTCACATCCGGGTTGTCGAAGACAGGCGGATGTGACTGAAATTCAAATGAAAGAAATTTATTTTTGATACTGAACATGTTTGCACAATATTTTTTTAGAAAGAAAGGTTGTTAGTATGAAAACAAAGGTAACCGAACTATTAGGAATTGAATATCCGATTATTCAGGGAGGAATGGCATGGGTTGCTGAATATCATCTTGCAGCCGCCGTATCCGAAGCCGGCGGTCTCGGGCTGATTGGCGCAGCAAGTGCTCCGGCAGACTGGGTGCGTGACCAGATCAGAGAAGCGAAGAAGCTGACTGACAAGCCATTTGGCGTAAATATCATGCTCATGAGTCCTTATGCGGACGATGTGGCAAAAGTGATCGTGGAGGAAGGTGTAAAGGTTGTTACAACAGGCGCCGGATCCCCGGAAAAATATATGAAGATGTGGAAGGAAGCCGGAGTCAAGGTTATCCCGGTCATCGCGTCTGTAGCGCTGGCAAAGCGTATGGAGAGATGCGGAGCGGATGCTCTTGTGGCTGAGGGAACAGAAGCCGGCGGACATATCGGTGAGAACACGACCATGGTACTTGTACCTCAGGTGGTGGATGCAGTGAATGTTCCCGTTATCGCGGCAGGCGGTATTGCCGATGGAAGAGGAATCGCAGCGGCATTTATGCTGGGTGCCCAGGGCGTACAGATGGGAACACACTTTGTGGTTACGAATGAATCTCAGGTTCATGAAAATTATAAGGATATGATCATCAAGGCAAGGGATATCGATTCCCGTGTGACAGGAAGATCTACAGGACATCCGGTCAGAGCTCTGAGAAATCAGATGACGAAAGAGTATCTGCAGAAAGAGCAGGAAGGAGCTTCATTTGAGGAGCTGGAGCTTCTGACACTGGGCGGACTGAGAAAAGCAGTTGTCGATGGTGATGTGAAGACCGGAAGCGTAATGGCAGGACAGATCGCAGGTATGGTTAAAGAAAAAATGTCATGTCATGACCTGATCCAGAAACTGGTGAAGGAGACAGATGATCTGATCGGAGGAAAAGGATTCTATGAGTAAGATCGCATTCATGTTCCCGGGACAGGGAGCGCAGAAAGCCGGAATGGGCAAGGATTTTTATGAACAGAGTGAAACAGCACGCAAAGTCATCGATAAGGCGACGGAGCTGCTGGATATAGATATGAAAGCATTATGCTTTGAAGAAAATGATAAGCTGGATCAGACCGAGTATACACAAGCGGCGCTTGTGACGGTCTGCCTGGCAATGGAACATGTGTTAAGAGAAAGAGGACTGAATCCGGATGTGACGGCGGGGTTAAGCCTTGGTGAGTACTGCGCGATTGCTTCTGCAGGCGGTATGACCACAGAGGACGCCATCACGACTGTGAGAAAGCGCGGAATCCTTATGCAGAATGCAGTGCCGGGAGGAAAAGGCTCCATGGCGGCTGTACTTGGCATGACAGGAGAGGCAATTGAAAAGGTAGTAGATGAGATCGACGGTGTGACCATCGCAAATTATAACTGCCCGGGACAGATCGTTATCACGGGCTGGAAGGAAAGCGTTGAGAAGGCGTCCGAAGCTCTGAAGGATGCCGGTGCGAAGAGAGTAATGCCGCTGAACGTAAGCGGTCCTTTCCACTCTCCCATGCTGGAGGAGGCCGGAAGAGAGCTGGGACAGGTCCTTACGAATGTAAAGCTTTCTCCGCTTCAGGTTCCCTATGTGACAAATGTCACAGCAGAGTATGTGACAGACATCAGCGAGACAAAAGCACTTCTTGCAAAACAGGTTGCATCTTCCGTGCGCTGGCAGCAGAGTGTAGAGAATATGATCGCAGACGGTGTGGATACATTTGTAGAGATCGGACCGGGAAGAACTCTTGCAGGATTCATGCGCAAGATCAACCGGGACGTGAAGGTTTACAACGTAGCTGTATGGGAAGATGTAGATAAGGTGGTAAGTGAATTATGTTAAATGGAAAAGTTGCTGTAGTGACAGGTGCATCCAGAGGAATCGGGCGTGCCGTGGCTCTGAAGCTTGCGTCCGAGGGCGCGACGGTGATCGTGAACTACAATGGTTCTCAGGAGCGCGCTGAGGAAGTGAAAAGAGAGATTGAGGCAGCAGGTGGAACCGCTGAGATCAGACAGTGCAACGTGTCTGACTTCAATGCGTGTGAAGAGATGTTCAAGGAGATCATCGCTACATTTGGAAGAGTGGATATCCTGGTAAATAATGCCGGGATCACAAGAGACGGCCTGCTGATGAAGATGTCGGAAGAAGATTACGACGCGGTGCTGGATACGAACCTGAAAGGAACGTTCAACTGTATCCGGTTTGTTGCCCGTCAGATGATCAAGCAGAGAGGCGGACGGATCGTCAACATGGCTTCCGTATCCGGTGTGCTTGGAAATGCGGGACAGGCGAACTACTCCGCATCCAAGGCGGGAGTGATCGGACTGACAAAGTCCGCTGCCAGAGAGCTGGCAAGCCGTGGAATCACAGTAAATGCAGTAGCTCCGGGATTTATCAATACAGAGATGACAGCTGTTCTGTCTGATAAGGTGAAGGAAGGCGCAGTTGCACAGATCCCTATGGGGGCATTTGGAGAGACCGATGACATTGCAAATGCAGTGGCATTTCTGGCGTCGGACGAGGCAAAGTATATTACCGGACAGGTACTCAATGTAGACGGCGGAATGGCGATGTAAGACCATGGTGGCCTTTTTGCGGGGGAGGGCCGCCGGGGCGGTCTGCATTGTCACTGCGGACGCGCTTTCGCTCGGAGCATAACGCAGCGGTACTAAGGCCGCAGAGGACGCGGCCTAAGTGCCGGCGTTCTGCTACGGTCCTTAGTGACAACGCAGACCGCTCCGGCTGCGATATCGCAAAAAGGGAACTTGGTCATACGGGAACTGGATGCAGAGGGACAGTTTTTCTGAAAGAGTAGATTTGGAAGAGACAAGTATGAAACTTGTTTCGGAAAGGGATAGATTTAGATATGGAAAAGAGAAGAGTTGTGGTTACCGGACTGGGTGCTGTGACGCCGATCGGAAATACGGTGGAAGAGTTCTGGGCTGGTATTAAGGAAGGCAAGGTTGGAATCGGGCCGATCACGAAGTTTGATGCTTCGGATTTTAAGGTGAAGATCGCTGCTGAGGTTAAGGATTTTGTGGCTAAGGAGCGTATGGATTTTAAGGCGGCGAAGAGGATGGAGCCGTTTTCGCAGTATGCGGTTGCTGCGGCGAAGGAGGCTTTCGAGGATGCCGGGATTGATATGACGAAGGAAGATCCGTTCAGGGTTGGTGTGATCGTTGGCTCCGGTATCGGAAGTCTTCAGTGTGTGGAGACGAATTATGAGAAGATCATTACGAAGGGGCCGAACAAGGTCAATCCGCTGATGGTTCCGCTGATGATCTCCAATATGGCAGCGGGAAATATCTCCATTCAGCTTGGTCTGAAGGGAAAGTGTACGAATGTTGTTACGGCGTGTGCGTCCGGCACTCACTGTATCGGAGATGCATTTCGTGCGATCCAGTATGGTGATGCTGATGTGATGGTTGCCGGCGGTACAGAAGCGGCAATCTGTCCGACCGGAATTGCAGGATTTACTTCTCTGACAGCGCTGTCTACGACAAATGACCCTGAGCATGCTTCACGCCCGTTTGATAAGGACAGAGACGGATTTGTTCTTGGCGAGGGTGCAGGTATCGTTGTTCTGGAGGAGCTGGAGCATGCGAAAGCTAGAGGCGCGCAGATCTACGCTGAGCTTGTGGGATACGGCGCTACAGCAGACGCATACCATATTACTTCTCCGGCAGAGGACGGCGAGGGCGCAGGTATGGCTATGAAGCTGGCTATGCAGGAAGCTGACGTGAAACCGGAGCAGATCGACTATATCAATGCTCACGGAACAAGCACACACCACAATGACCTTTTTGAGACAAAGGCGATCAAGGTGGCTCTGGGGGACGCTGCAAAGGATGTAGTGATCAACTCTACCAAGTCTATGATCGGACATCTGCTGGGCGCGGCAGGCGGCGTAGAGTTTGTTGTCTGCGTGAAGAGTATTATGGACGGATTTATCCATCAGACAATGGGAACCGAGAATGTGGATCCGGAGTGTGATCTGAACTATGCGGTAGGTGCTCCTGTTGAGAAGGATGTAAACTACGTGCTGACCAATTCTCTTGGATTCGGCGGACATAATGCAACACTGTTGGTTAAGAAATTTGAAGATTAGAGGTGCCCAGAATGAAAGTAGAACAGGTATTACAGCTCATCGAGGCAGTGTCAGCTTCCACGCTGACAGAATTCAAATACGAGGAAGGCGGCGTGAAGCTGTCTCTGAAGAAGACCGGAGATAAGATCGTACAGGTTCAGGGACCGGCTGTCCAGACAGTTGTTCCGGCGGCTCCGGCAGTAATGCCGGCTGCAGTCAGCACAGCAGCGGCAGCTCCTGCAGCACAGATTTCTGCTCAGGAGACAGCGGCATCTGTTGAGGAAAGCGCACCGGAGGCAGCGGGCAATGTAGTGAAATCTCCGCTGGTTGGTACGTTCTATGCAGCTCCTTCAGAGGATGCAGAGCCGTTCGTTAAAGTCGGCGACAGCGTAAAAGAAGGACAGGTGCTGGCAATTGTCGAGGCGATGAAACTGATGAATGAGATCGAGAGCGATTACTCAGGAACAGTAAAAGAGATTCTTGTGGAGAACGGTCAGGCGGTAGAGTACGGTCAGCCGCTCTTCGTGATTGGGTAGCAGAGAGGTATAGACGGATATGAACAGTTTAAATGTAGAACAGATCCAGGAGATCATCCCTCACAGACATCCTTTCCTCCTCATCGACAGGATCGAGGATTATGAACCGGGACAGTATGCTGTGGGATATAAGGCAGTAACATACAGAGAAGACTTTTTCAGAGGACATTTTCCCCAGAAGGCAGTAATGCCGGGCGTGCTCATCCTTGAGGCGCTGGCTCAGACAGGAGCTGTTGCAATCCTGAGCATGCCGGAGAACAAGGGCAAGATCGCATTCTTCGGCGGTGTTCAGAAATGCCGTTTCAAAGGAATGGTATTCCCGGGAGACACGCTGAAGCTGGAGACAAAGATCATCAAGAGCAAGGGACCTGTAGGTGTCGGACAGGCAACTGCTTATGTGGACGGCAAGGCGGTGGTTACTGCCGAGCTGACATTTATGGTAGGGGAGTAAGGATAAAATGATAGGAAAGGTTTTAATCGCAAACCGCGGGGAGATCGCTGTCCGTATCATCCGTGCGTGCCGGGAGATGGGCATTGAGACAGTCGCTGTCTATTCCGAGGCGGACAGGGAAGCCCTCCATACGCAGCTGGCGGATGAGGCAATCTGTATCGGACCGGCTCCCTCTTCCGAGAGCTATCTGAATATGCAGAATATTATCAGTGCCACGCTTGTTTCAGGAGCGGACGCTATCCACCCCGGATTCGGCTTCCTCTCCGAGAACAGCAGATTCGCGGAGCTCTGCGAACAGTGCAATATCACATTTATCGGACCGGATTCGGAAGTGATCCGGAAACTTGGAAATAAATCCGAGGCAAGAAACACCATGATGGCGGCGGGGGTTCCGGTCATCCCCGGCAGCAAGGACCCCATCTACGATGCAGAGGAAGGTGCGAAGATCGCTGCGGAGATCGGATACCCGGTTATCGTCAAGGCGGCTCTTGGCGGCGGCGGAAAGGGAATGCGTGTGGCTGAGACACCGGAGGAGTTTGAGAACAGTTTCAAGACCGCACAGAAGGAAGCCCAGATGGCATTCGGGGACAACACTATGTATATCGAGCATTTCGTGCAGCATCCCCGTCATATTGAGTTCCAGATCCTGGCCGACAAACATGGCAATGTGATCCATCTGGGAGAGCGTGACTGCTCCATCCAGAGAAATCATCAGAAAATGATCGAGGAGTCTCCCTCTATCGCTCTGACTCCCGAACTCCGGGAGAAGATGGGAGAGGCTGCCGTGAAGGCTGCAAAAGCGGCTCAGTACACCAATGCAGGAACCATTGAGTTCCTCCTTGAGAAGAACGGCAATTTCTATTTCATGGAGATGAATACAAGGATCCAGGTAGAGCATCCTGTTACCGAATGGGTGACCGGCATCGATCTGGTGAAAGAGCAGATCCGTATCGCAGACGGCAGACCGCTGAGCTATAAGCAGGAAGATGTGCATATCACAGGACATGCCATCGAGTGCAGGATCAACGCGGAGAATCCGGAGAAGAACTTCCGGCCTTCGCCTGGGACAATTACAGATATGTATCTTCCGGGAGGAAAGGGAGTGCGTATCGATGCCGCAATCTACAGCGGATATACAGTGCCGCCCTATTATGATTCCATGCTGGCGAAGCTGATCGTACATGCGAAGAACAGATCTGAGGCGATCCGCAAGATGCGCAGTGCGCTTGGAGAAGTGATCATAGAGGGAATCGACACAAATGTAGACTATCAGTATGAGATCCTGCATCATCCGGATTTCGAGTCTGGAAATATTGATATCGAATTTATTGAAAAGATGCAGAAAGAAGCAGCTGATGACAATTGATCCGGTATACACCGGACAGGAAATTTCGGGTCAGAGGGTTCAGGAGGTAATTTTTGATGAAACTACAGAATATGTTTAAGAAAACAAGCAAAAGGGATCATTATATCTCACTGAGAAATGCCCGTCCGGAGGTCCCGGAGGGACTTCTCAGAAAATGCAATAAGTGCGGAGCTGCCATTATTGCGGAAGATGTGAAGAACGGGTATTATATCTGCCCGAAATGCCATGGATATTTCCGTGTACATGCCTACAGAAGAGTCGAGATGCTGGCGGATGAAGGTTCCTTTGAAGAGTGGGATAAGGAGATGGACTTTGTCAATCCGCTGGACTTTAAGGGCTACGAAGAGAAGATAAAGAGCCTGAAGGAAAAAACGAACTTGAATGAGGCTGTAGTCACCGGGAAGATCATGATCAACGGCAATCCGGCGGTCATCGGCGTCTGTGACGGAAGATTCCTCATGGCGAGCATGGGGTGGATCGTAGGCGAGAAGATCACCCGGGCTATAGAGCGTGCTACAGAGGAGAAGCTCCCTGTGATCCTCTTTGCCTGTTCCGGAGGCGCCCGTATGCAGGAGGGAATCGTTTCTCTGATGCAGATGGCCAAGACTTCGGCGGCGCTGAAGCGCCACAGTGATGCAGGGCAGCTTTATATCTCTGTCCTGACGGATCCTACCACAGGAGGAGTTACCGCAAGCTTTGCCATGCTGGGAGATATTATCCTTGCAGAGCCCAAGGCTCTGATCGGATTTGCAGGCCCCCGTGTTATTGAGCAGACTATCGGACAGAAGCTGCCGAAAGGATTTCAGCGCTCGGAGTTCCTGCTGGATCATGGCTTCGTAGACCGGATCGTGGAGAGAGAAGAAATGAAGGACGTGCTGACACAGATCCTGACCATGCACAGGCAGAGCGGGATTGCGGCTCTTATGAACAGAGACATGAAATGGGCTCAGGATGGTTATGTGAAAGCACAGCATGATGACAGTCTGAGTGCATGGGAAAGGGTTCAGCTCTCCAGGAAGAAAGACCGTCCTGTAGGAACGGACTATATTGACGCGCTCTTTACGGACTTCATGGAGTTCCACGGTGACAGATATTTTAAGGATGATCATGCCATTGTGGGCGGCATCGCGTATTTCCATGGTATGCCAGTGACTGTGATCGCTCAGGCAAAGGGAAAGACGACGAAGGAAAATCTTGACAGGAATTTCTCCATGCCTTCACCGGACGGATACAGGAAGGCGCTGCGCCTGATGAAGCAGGCAGAGAAGTTCGGACGTCCCGTGATCTGCTTTGTGGACACGCCGGGAGCGTTCTGCGGACTTGAGGCTGAGGAGCGGGGACAGGGAGAAGCAATTGCGAGAAATCTGTTCGAACTTTCCGGTCTGAAGGTTCCGGTACTCTCTGTTGTGATCGGAGAAGGAGGAAGCGGCGGAGCACTTGCCATGGCTGTGGCGGACGAAGTGTGGATGTTGGAGAACTCCATTTATTCTGTCCTGTCTCCGGAAGGATTTGCAAGTATCCTCTGGAAGGACAGCAAGAGGGCAAGTGAGGCGGCAGAGGTAATGAAGCTCACAGCGCCGGATCTGAAGAGCCTTGGCATCGTGGAACAGGTGATCGCGGAGCCGGAGAATTTCAGTGATGAAAATATGGAACCTGTATGCGCAGAGCTGGAAACAGGGATTGCGGATTTCATTGAGAAGTATATGAAGCTCTCTTCTGACGAGCTGACAGAGAAACGGTATGAGAGATTCCGCCGCATGTAGCAGGAATGTACAGAAGGCAGGTTGTCAGCAGGAACAATCCGCAGGCAGCATAGTTGGGGCTCTTGCCCTGACATCATAATATTGTATTGAGGCTATAGAGTATGAAAAATCTGAAGATTGGTGACAAGATCACCAGAGTTCCCCTGATCCAGGGAGGAATGGGAGTCGGGATCAGCCTTGGAAGACTGGCAGGAACGGTTGCACGGGAAGGCGGCGTAGGCATCATATCCAGCGCACAGATCGGATACCGGGAGCCGGACTTTGACCGGAATCCCGCAGAGGCAAATCTGCGGGCGATCGAGAGTGAGATGAAAAAGGCCAGAGCTATCTCACCGGACGGCATCATAGGATTCAACGTGATGACGGCACTGAAAGAGAATGCGGCGCATATCCGGGCGGCAGTGAAGGCCGGAGCGGATATTGTGATCTCGGGAGCGGGACTGCCCACGGATCTGCCGGCTCTGACAGAAGGCAGCAGTACCAGGATCGCGCCGATTGTTTCCACAGACAAGTCAGCGAATGTCATCCTGAAATACTGGGACAGAAAGTATAAGCGCACGGCAGATCTGGTCGTGATCGAGGGACCACAGGCGGGAGGACATCTCGGGTTCAAAAAAGAAGAAATCGAGACATATACGCCAGAGTCTTACGGGGAAGAGATCAGGAAGATTATCGTGACTGTCCGGAAATACGCGGAGAAATATGGGGTTAAGATCCCCGTAGTAGTTGCCGGAGGAATCTACGACAGCAGCGATGTAAAACGGGTCATGGACCTGGGGGCGGACGGTGTTCAGGTAGCGACCCGGTTCGTGACCACTGAGGAATGCGATGCGGACATCCGTTATAAGGAGGCATATATCAACGCTTCCGAAGAAGATATCCGGATCGTAAAAAGTCCGGTGGGAATGCCGGGAAGAGCGATCATGAATTCCTTCATGGAGCGCGTCATGGGCGGTGAGAAGATCCCCCACAGTCCCTGCCACGGCTGCCTGGCAAAATGCAGTCCGGCTGATATTCCCTATTGTATTACAGACGGGCTGATTGATGCTGTAAAGGGTAATATAGAAAAGGGACTTCTTTTCTGCGGGGCAAAGGCCTACAAAGCAGAAAAGATCGAGACAGTCAGTGAAGTGATCCAGGCGCTGTTTGCCTGACTGAAACGTGTGAACAGCGGCACAGAAAGGAGAAGACCTGATGGATGCATATGAAACCATCAACGACGTGCTGGTCAATCTTTTTAACGAAATACTAAAGCTGGAAGAAGAGGCCATCATAACAGAAGAATTCAAAGATATTACGAATAACGATATGCATATCATCGAGGCCATCGGACTTTCAGGGAAAAATACAATGTCAGCAGTAGCGAAGAAGCTGGGAATCACAGCCGGTTCTCTCACGACCGCAGTCAATAGTCTGGTCAATAAGAAGTATGTGGTCAGAAGACGCAGTGATGACGATCGCAGAGTGGTGTTCATCGGTCTTACTCCGAAAGGAGTGAGGGCATATGATCATCACAAGGATTATCACAGGCAGATGACAGAAGCAGTGATCAGCAATCTGAATGAAGAGGAAATCCCAGTACTTTTAAAGACTTTGAATGGATTATCAGAATTTTTCAGAGGATATCAGAGAAAAATTTGACGTTTTCGAAAAAATGCGGTACAATCTCGTTGGAACTGTGAGATAAAGTATATCAGATTTCAACATGCGCTGATAAAAACTGGAACCGTCAGTGCGGAAAAATACTTGGGTGTATTATTTTAGGAGGGAACAAGTATGGCAGCAAGAAAGGCAACTTCAACGACAAAAGCAGCGGAGAAGACAACAGTAGATAAGACAGAAAAGAAAGATACAGCAGCTGCAAAGGCAATTGAGACAAAGAAGGACACAACAAAGAAACTGGAGACAAAAGCAGGTGTTCTTGTAGATGCTCCGGCTGAGGCGGCAGAAGAGAAAGCGCCGGCAAAGAAAGCAACGGCAAA
>DXCZ01000005.1 GCA_019115765.1 Candidatus Mediterraneibacter stercoripullorum
ATTTTAATATAATGTTTTTTAAAATTCAATGAATAATTTGTAAATCATGATCAATTTGGGCTTTTACGATACAATTCCGGAGATTTTCATCTGACTGCCGTGCAATTTTTATATATTCTCTCGTATGCCCGGTCTGTACCTTTCTTCCATCCAGCATCATATCTTCCTCAAACAGTACTTCCACTTCTTTTCCGCGGAAACTTTCTTCGTAACGTTTTCTTTTTTCCTCTCCGAGAGCGATCATGCGGGCGCTCCGGTCGGATTTGGTCTGTTCATCGATCTGCCCTTCCATGGAGGCAGCCTTTGTCCCCTCCCGGCGGGAATATTTAAAGATATGAGTCTCGTAAAAGTTTACTTTATCTACAAATGCATATGACTGCTCAAATTCTTCCTCCGTCTCTCCGGGGAATCCGACGATCACATCCGTCGTCAGCGCAGGATTATCAAAATATTTTCTGAGTATACAACATTTTTCATAATACTCACTGCTCGTATATCTGCGGTTCATTCTCCTCAGCGTGGAGTCACAGCCGCTCTGCAGAGAGAGATGAAAATGAGGGCAGATTTTCGGAAGGGATGCCAGTTCCCTGGCAAATGCTTCTGTTATGATCCCCGGTTCCAGTGATCCCAGACGGATACGCATGATACCATCCACTTCGTGAACCGCCCGGATCAGATCCGCCAGGTGGCGCTGACTGTCAAAGTCAATCCCATAGGAACTCAGATGAATTCCCGTAAGGACAACCTCTTTATAACCATTTTCCGCCAGTTTCCTGACTTCTCTTACCACATCCTCCATATCACGGCTCCGTACCCTTCCGCGGGCATACGGAATGATGCAGTATGTGCAGAACTGATTACATCCATCCTGAACTTTAATATAAGCCCGTGTATGATCCCCCGGCCTGGTAAGATGAAGAGACTCGTACTCTCTGGTACGCCCGATCTCTTCTATACTGCGCTGGGAAGACCTCTCCTCCTCATATTTTTTTAATATTCCTACAAGATCGTTTTTATGATTATTTCCGATCACGATATCAATACAGGGATCAATCTTATTTTTTTCTGCCTGTGCCTGAACATAACAGCCTGCTGCCACTACGATAGCATCCGGATTCATTTTTCTGGCGCGGTGGAGCATCTGCCGGGATTTCCGGTCCGCAATATTAGTCACGGTACAGGTATTGATTACATATACATCGGCTCCTTCTCTGAAGGGAACAATCTCGTATCCTGCCTTTTCCAGCAGCTCCTCCATAGCCTCAGTCTCATAAGCATTTACTTTGCATCCCAGATTGTGAAGCGCGGCTTTTTTCATCACTATTTTACCTCTTTTTTCCTCTATTGTTTCTTGACTTTTGTTGTTTCATCCCGTAGAATATACATAGGGCTTAAAGCCTTACTTTATTGTATAATCCAAGGAGGGAATTAAAAATGAAGACAGTACAGATCTCATTAAATTCAATCGACAAAGTAAAATCTTTTGTTAACGAAATCACAAAGTACGACAATGACTTTGATTTAGTATCCGGAAGATATGTTATAGATGCCAAATCAATCATGGGTATTTTCAGCCTGGATCTTTCCAAGCCGATTGATCTGAATATCCACGCTGATGGAGATGTAAGCGAGATTCTCGCTGCACTTGATCCGTACATCATTAAATAATTATTGCGAGTAAGCAGAAGAGCTGTCTCTGATAATGAGGCAGCTTTTTTCTTCTCAAAACATATTCCCGGCAGATTTCCTGCTTCATATTTATGAAGCCCTCCAGACACTCTGATATTTCCCGCTGCAGTGTTTTCATACTCACCGCAGCGGGATCATTTTATCATTCCCCATACTTTACGTAAATTACTTCTGTCGTTTCGATTGCCTTCTCCATCAGTTCATCGATCTGCTCTGTCAGTTTCTGCTCTGACTTTTCGATCCTGGCAACATCCGGCTTTGTCACAGGATGTTTTGCCACAAATATCGTACAGCAGTCCTCATAAGGCTGAATGGACACCTCATAAGTATCTATCTTCTCTGATATCTCTACAATCTCCCGCTTGTCAAATCCGATCAGCGGCCGGTATACAGGCAGAGTACATACCGCATTTGTCGCCGCAAGGCTCTGCATGGTCTGGCTTGCCACCTGACCAATGCTTTCTCCGGTGATCATCCCCAGACATCCATCCTTTTTCGCGAAATATTCTGCAATCCGCATCATATAGCGCCGCATGATAATAGTAAGCTCCTCATGGGGGCATTTTTCATATATATATAGCTGAATATCTGTGAAATTAACCACATGCAGTTTGATAGGACCTGCATACGCAGATACCAGTCTTGCCAGGTCTACTACCTTCTCCTTTGCACGTTCACTCGTGTACGGCGGAGCATGGAAATATACGGCTTCGATCTCAACACCTCTTTTTGCCACCATGTAACCGGCAACCGGGCTGTCAATTCCGCCGGAGAGAAGAAGCATTGCGCTGCCGTTGGTACCTACCGGCATGCCTCCCGGTCCGGGAATGATCTCTGAATAGATATAGACCTCCTCTCGGATCTCCACATTCAGCCGAATATCCGGATCGTGAACATCTACCTTCATCTCAGGGAACGCATCAAGGACAGCTTCTCCAAGAGAGCAGTTCAGTTCCATGGAATTCTGGGGATATCTCTTGTTCGCTCTTCTGGCCTCAACCTTGAAGGTCTTGTTTCTATCTGGATAAACCTGCTCCACATAGGATACAACATCCTTTTTCAGGAGTTCCGGCTCCTTGACTTCTGCCCGGACAACCGGACAAATGCCTACGATGCCGAACACCTTTTTCAGGCTTTCCACTGTCTCTTCATAATCATATTCCCCTTCGCAGTCCACGTACACACGGCCATGGCATTTGTGAACGAGGAATTCTCCATCCACAGTACGCAGTGCATAGCGAATCTGGCGGACCAGGGCGTCCTCGAACATATATCTGTTCTTTCCTTTGATTCCAATTTCACCGTATTTGATCAAAAATGAATGAAATTTCATATTTTCCTCTTTCTGACGCATTTGCTGCGTCAACAATAGTAGATGTGAAAGTTTAATTTCACACTTTCTCCTTCATCATATTACGCATGTATTATCTTCTCGTAAATCTTCTGAGCATCGGTATACAATTATATAGTGTTTCCAGCGTATAGTCAATTTCTTCTTTTGTCGTAAACTCTGACATGCTGAACCGCAGAGTGGCATCCAGATACTCTCTCGGGGCTCCGATCCCCTTCAGTACGCCGCTGACTGCAGGATGGTTTGATGAACAGGCAGATCCTGATGACACATAGATTCCTTTATCTTCCAGCGTATGGAGAAGTACCTCACTGCGCACACCTGCGAATCCCACACTGATGATATGGGGAGCGCCCCCCTCATCTGTTATTCCGTGTATAACCGTATGGTCGATCTTCTTTATCCCCTCTATGAAATATTCTTTCAGTTCACGCATAAGCGCAGTTTTCACATCAAGATCCTGGTAGATCATCTTAGCGGCAAGCCCGATGCCTGCGATACCCGGTACATTTTCCGTACCGGAACGGATATTTCTCTGCTGTTCTCCGCCAAACACAATAGGATGGATCTTCACCCGGCTGTCGATGTAAAGAAATCCGATTCCTTTCGGTCCATGTATCTTGTGTCCACTGGCCGTAAGAAGATCGATTCCTATCCGCTTCGGATATATAGAGTACTTTCCAAATCCCTGAACTGCATCTGTATGAAACAAAACAGAAGGCTTATACCGTTTTACGATCTGCACGGCTTCCTGCACCGGCTGCACAGTTCCCACTTCGTTATTCACATACATGATGGATACCAGGATCGTCTCCGGACAGAGAGCCTCTTTCAATGCATCCAGGCTTACCCGTCCCTGAGCGTCTACCGGAAGATATGTGACACGAAATCCTTCTTCTTCCTCCAGATAACGCATGGTATTCAGAATAGCCGGATGCTCGATAGATGTTGTGATCAGATGATTTCCAGCTCTCCGGTTCGCTCTGGCGCAGCCGATCAGAGCCAGATTATCACTCTCCGTTCCTCCAGATGTGAAATAGATCTCCTTGGGATTCACTTTAAGTAACTTTGCAAGAGTCTCTTTTGACTGCCGTATATAATGCTCTGCCTCTACACCTTTTCTGTGCATGGATGACGGATTGCCGTAATCTCTGCACATCACCTGATAGACCAGCTCTCCCACTTCAGGATAGCACATCGTTGTAGCAGAATTGTCCAAATAAACTTCCATAGTTCCTTTCCTTTTCTATTCTGTTCTTCTGATATAAATTATGATTCAGGCTCCTGAGATGATACACAGGAGCTGCGGCTCTCCAGATGATACATCAGGATTGAAAGAACTGTAAGGCCTGCCGTCTCTGTGCGCAGGATCCTTTTTCCAAGTGAAACCGGAACTGCTCCAGCCGCTTTGGCGCGCTCCACTTCTTCCCGTTCGAATCCGCCTTCCGGACCGATAAATATCCCGACAGACTGCCCTGGCTCGATCTTTTCAATACAGCGGACTGTTTCTGTCATTCCTTCCTCAAGTTCGTAAGGGATCATCAGAACATCCATCTCTCCGGCTGCCCTTAACGCCTCTTCAAATGTCATTACTGTATGGACCTGGGGAACAATGCCTCTACCGGACTGCTCCGCCGCTCCCTTTGCGATCGCCTGCCAGCGGGAAAGTTTCTTCCCTGCCTTCTTCTCGTCCAGCTTTACGACAGAACGCTTTGCCGCAAACGGAACAACAGCGTATGCCCCAAGTTCCACTGCTTTCTGAACGATCCATTCCATCTTGTCCCCTTTCGGCAGTCCCTGGAAAAGGGTGATCCTGGAGGGGAGCTCTGTATCATTTTCCAGTATTTTCAGAATGTCAAGAGCTGCTCTGTTCTCCTCATACCCGTCTATACAGCACAGGTATGAGGTGCCGTCTCCATCGCTGATCTGCACATCCTCTCCTGGTTTCATGCGCAGAACATTTTTCATATGATTGAGATCCGGGCCCTCCAGACAGATCTTGTTTCCCTGTATTGCCGACCGGTCTGCAAAAAAGTGCTGCATATAAAACTCCTTTTACCTACTCAGGTTTTCTGGCTGTCACACAGACCCATTCACCCTGATATGTCACATCAAGTACTTCCAGTCCCGCTGCCCTGACTGCATCCACTACCGTCTGTTCCTTGTCATCAATGATCCCGCTGGTGATATAGATTCCACCCGGTTTCAGCTGATTTACGACCACAGGCGTCAGCTGGACGAGGACGTCCGCAAGAATGTTGGCAGCTACAATATCATAGCACTCATATCCGACCTTATCCTGCACGGCCTTGTCATCAATAATATTGCCGATCATGACTTCATACTGATCATCCCGGATCCCGTTTACCTCCATGTTTTCCCTGGTTGCCTCAATCGCGCAGGGATCCAGATCCGTGCCCACAGAGTAAGCGGCTCCGAACTTCAGGGCCAGCATACCTAAGATACCGCTTCCGCATCCCACGTCAAGGATTTTCGTCCCTTCTTTCGCATACTTTCTAATCTGACGGATACACAACTGAGTTGTCTCATGCATACCTGTACCGAAAGCTGTCCCCGGATCAATATGGATCACCATCTTATCCTCATCTTCCGGCTTCACATCCTCCCAGGACGGGATGATCAGAATGTCATCAACATGGAACTGATGGAAATACTTCTTCCAGTTGTTCACCCAGTCAACATCTTCTGTCTGGGATTCTTCGATAACGCAGTCTCCTACATCTACATACTCAGACATTTCTCTGAGACCGTTTATTACGTCTGCAAGGATCTTTTCCTTATCATCTTCTTCCTCCAGATAAAAGCTGAGATAAGCCACTCCGTCGTCTGGTTCGATCTCAGGCAGTATATCAACGAACATCTGCTCCTTATCTGACTGAGTCAAAGGAATGTGGTCCTCAATCTCCACCCCCTGAATCCCGAGATCCATCAGCATGCTGCTGACAATATCCTCTGCCTGTGTTGTTGTCTTTAACCGAAATTTATTCCATTTCATTTCTCATCATCCTCCTGAAACCATATATCCAGATCTACATTTCCCTGTATGCCGGGCACACTCCCTGTCTCACTGTACTGCCATACTTTATAATCATAAGGGCACTGCGGAAGTTCGTGATAATCTGCATACCAGAAATCATATTCCTTCAGTTCCTCCATATCCAATGTAAACGCCATCCATTTCATATTGGCGTAGATCATCGTATCGTAGCCTTCATATTCCAGCGTATCGCAGAAAATCTTGCAGAAATTCGTGAATTCCTGATCTGTATTCTCATCCGTACGTGCCTCATCCCAGCTGATCTCTTCCGTATCATATACAACAGGGCCACTGATCTCATACGGTCTGATGTGATCCAATACAAATTCGGCTTCCTCAATAACCTCTGCTGCACTTACAGCCTGTGAGAAAAAGTATACGCCTACATCCATGCCGGCTTCCAGAGCGCCCTGTACATTCTGATCAAACATGGCATCGAGCACCAGCTCGCCGCCTTCCCCGTATGCACGGTATCCCACACGTATGAAAACAAATTCTATCCCGCTGTCTTTCACCTGTTTCCAGTCGATATCCTCCCCCTGGAACTCTGAAACATCAATTCCCATCCTGGAAGTTACACCATGCTCTTCATCTGTATATGCTTTAAAACCGGAATTTTCATCTGTGATCATTTTATCAAAATCATAGATGCACCGGGGTACCGATTCAAGAAGTACCGCTTCATATTCATTTTCCTCAACGTCCCGAAAATGGAAATAAGGGATCCCGTCTTTTTCTTCTATTACCACACCGGCCGGCTTTTTCCGGACTTCTTCTTTATCCGGGTGCAGACCACATCCAGTAAGAAGAAAGATACAGGCCAGCGCCGGGAATAAGATCTTCACCTTCCTCATTAGAACTGTACCATGCTGCCTTTCCAAGTATTCTGTAAAATGTTACCTGTTTAGGATATACCGAAAACGCCCTGCTTGCAAGAGGCTTTTACTTCCTGACCGTCATTTCATCCCCCACACGGATCTTTCCGCCACGGACCACTTCTGCAAATACACCTTCCCGCGGCATGATACAGTCTCCCATCTTCTGAAAGATCGGACATCCATGGTGACATTCCTTTCCGATCTGTGTGATTTTCAGGACCACATCGTTGCACTCAAGCCGTGTTCCTACCGGCAGTGCGCGGAAATCAATCCCTTCTACCACCAGATTCTCTCCGAACGCGCCATCTTCTACTTCCGCTCCGCGCTTTCGGAATTCTTCTATCTTATCATAGGAAAGAAGACTGACCTGCCGGTGCCATTTTCCGGCATGGGCGTCACCTTCTATGCCGAAATCCCGAATAAAATTTCCTTCCTTTACATTCTGCTTTGGCGTTCCTTTCGCAGGGCTTGTACAGACTGCCAGAACTTTTCCCATATAAACTCCTCCTCACTGATTCTCCTTTAATGGCACAGCACATTCTCCGCCGGTGCCGGAGAGGATCTCCAGTCCGTGTCCCAGAGCCGGAAGCACTGCCTCCAGATTTTCCTTTGCCGCCTTCGGACTGCCGGGAAGATTGATGATCAGTGTGTTTCCACGGATCACGGAAATACCTCGGCTGAGCATGGCACGGGGAGTAATCTTCATTGACGCACTTCTCATAGCCTCTGCAATACCCGGAACATTCCGCTCCCCAACTGCCAGAGTTGCCTCCGGAGTGCAGTCCCGTGGCGCAAACCCGGTTCCGCCGGTTGTAAGTATTAGATTGTTTCTTTTTTCATCACACAGTGTACAAAGACACTTTTCAATCTTCTTCTGATCATCCGGGAGCAGAAGATGTTCTGTCACCTCATAGCCTTCCTCTTCCAGCATTTTACAGAGAAGAGGTCCGCTTTTATCCTCCCGCTCTCCTGCATAACCTTTGTCACTGAGTGTTACTACTGCCGCTTTCCATCCAGACTGTTCCATATGCCATAACCTCTTTTCATTTTACAAAACAGGAGGCAGACGCCTCCCGTCAGCACACCATCTATTTTAATATTCTTTCTATTAAAACTTTTAAAGAATATTCAGTTCCTTTTTCTTTCTATTTCGCTCATGATGTGTCTTGTTATACACATCTCCGCTCTTTCCTCCGGTCTTCTTCACCAGACGGATCTCTCCGATCTCCATGCCTTTGTCCATTGCCTTGCACATGTCATATATAGTCAGCAGTGCTGTGCTGACCCCGGTCAGAGCCTCCATCTCCACGCCTGTCTTACCCGTCACCTTTACAGTACAGGTGCAGTAGACAGCGCACTCTTCCTGATCCATCTCGAAGCTGACCCGGCAATTGGTAAGAGGCAGGATATGGCACATGGGGATCAGCTCCGAAGTCTTCTTCGCCCCCATAATGCCCGCCGTAGCGGCAACATTAAGGACGTCGCCTTTCTCCACTGATCCGGAGCGGATCGCCTCAAACACCTCACGGCTCACCAGGATCCTTCCCTCCGCGGAGGCCTCACGCACCGTTTCCTTCTTGTCAGTCACATCCACCATCCTGGCCCTTCCGTTCTCGTCAAAATGTGTAAATCCCATTTGTCATTCCTCCCGCTGTTTTGTCTGATCCCGGCTGGTTTTCCCGTCTTGCATGGATTTTTCAGCAATGGGGATCTGCAGCGTCAGATCTTCCTTCTTTTTTATATAGAATAAAACCTCCCAGTCTTTTACCTCTGTAGGCTGAAAATACATTGAGGAGTATGCTATATGGACTACCCTCTCCTCTGCCTTTCTGTTCGAGAACTTTCCCGCAAGAAATATGGATGTAGGGCCGTCAGCGCCCCCGATCACTGTGCAGCAGGAAGCCCCGTCATCCTGATTCTCCACAGGGATAGGGTCGTCGCCGTGAGATCTGCTGCGGATGAGCAGGCCGCCCTCCGCAGGTTCAGGATCCAGTGTATAGATGATCTCTGTATACCATTGAGGCATCCTGAATCTGGAAGTTATCTCGTCCTCCCCCGCTGCCAGGTCCTCCATCTTCTTCTTTTCCACAGATCTGATCACCATCTCATATTCTCTGCCGCTCACAGGATGAGTAAAGCGGACAGCCTGGCCTGTTCCTTCCAATGTAAATTCAGCCGCCAGCACCGGTCTCTGCTGCTGTGAAAGGGACAGTTCCATATATCCGGGGGACTCCGGAAGAGGTAGTGTCTCCTCCCCGCTCTGCTCCTTACTGTCGACATACACCTGCTCCTCGCCGCATTCCCAGGCTCCATCGGGATCTTCCCGCAAAGAGAAGCTGCTCCTCTGTACAGTCCAGCATTTTTCCTCTCCCAGGTCATAATGCTTTATAAACTGCCGCACTTCCGGATCTGACTGATCCGGAAAATCCGGCGACCATCCCATTCCGCAGGATCCGCAGGAATAAAGCGATACGCTGTCCAGGTGCATTTCTATGCCAAAGCCCATCGAAGAGGGATTCTCCATTTCGAATTGTTCCATTTCCCTGTCAGTCCATTTATTTGCTTTTTCGATCGATTCCTTCCATTTTTCTTTAAACTCATGGAAAGCCTCCCGACTGAAGGATTTGCACAGATCAAGTACTGCACCTTCCTCGCATAGATACAGTGAGAGGAGCCGGAACTGTTCGTCTCCCCATCGGAAATCATGATCGAGCCGTATCTCCCGGCCCGGCTTTCCCCTGTGTTTCTGTGACCAGAAATTCTCCGAAAAGTATACAGACCATTCATCCGCCGCACCGTTTTCCACGGTTGAAGCTTCTTCCTGTACAGTGCCCGCTGCTTTCTCATCCTTTTCAGTTGTCCTGTCCATCGCTTATCTCCTTTCTCCCTGCATTCCAGATTTCTTCCGCTGTCTCAACCAGTTCCTTCTCGATCTGTCCATCCGCTTCATACGGATATGTACGGAGATTTTTTTCGAAAAGTTTCTTCAGTTTTCCGGCCTTCTCGCAGTCATTCTCCGCCAGAAGGGCATAGGCATACTGCGTCCGGATGACAGAAAGATAATTCTTCATCTGTTTCATTACTTTCTGCTGATCCTTTTCAGTCCATTTTGCAAGGATCTCAGGGCTTTTCTCTCCCGTCAGTTCGCAGTATATGCGGTCACAGATCAGTAATCCCCGGTAGATCCCTGGGATTGCAGAATCAATTGAGAGAATATGATCGATCAGCCGGGCATTCTCCTGAAATCTGTGTTCCTCCATAAGCCTGTTGGAGGCAGACACTGCACGTACCGAGGTCATGCTGCCCTTCATTTCCTCGTCATTCGGCACTTCGAACCACTCCTGAGGCATATCCTTCAATCGTTCTCCCTCCGCCTGCAGCTCGGCGATCTTCATCTGCAGCCAGAAGGAATACATCTCCCGGCTGCTCTTCCCTATATCAATGATGTTCTGTCCGTCGTTGTTTACCATGGCCAGCTTCAGGGGGATGCCGTTCATCAATGCCAGAAGCAGTCCCATCGCTGCAGCCGCTGCAAAGAAAACAAGCACAGCAAAATTTTCTCTGAACAGCAGGGCAATGCCGAAGAATATGGCCGCCGAGATCAGATTCATCAGCACTCCGCCCAGATTATAAAGGATATAAGGAACCTTTCCGTCTGTCAGATCCGGCGGCCCCATCAGGCACTGTCCGCCTGTTCCGGCCAGGGAAAATCTCCTGAAGACAATTTTTCCTCCCTTTTGGATCCACATGAAACTTCCGACTCTGAAAGAGCAGAACCGGTAACCGCTCAGCAGTCCGAATATCAGATGACCGCCTTCATGGATCACGGTCTGCAGAAAGGACCCGATATAAATAGAAATAATCAGTCCCGCCATCATAAAAAGGAATTCTCCCGTCTCTGCACCAGACAGATCCGCAAATGCCGCCAGTCCATAACCCGCCGCACCTCCTGCCGCAACAGACAGTATCATAAGCAGGACTCCTGCCGTTTTCCTGCTTTTCTGTGATGATCTTTTCTTTTTTTCAGCCATATCTCTCTCCTTGTCATAGCTGGTATCACACCCCGGAGGCTCTGAATCACGACCTGTTTTTCCTGCCGGATACCTGCTGTTTTTTCCTTCCTCCCATTATAACGGATGTCCGGTGTAGTTACAAGCAATATGGATATCTTGTAATTTTAACTGATATTTCCTCATGTTTTCTGAATTTTTCTTAAAATTTTAACAAATAATTTATTTTTTCCCAGATTTCCTTGATTTTTCTTTTTTCGTCTGATATGCTTTACGTCAAGACAAGGACGTCTGATGATAAGGTAAACAGAATGCCTCATCAATCAGGCGTCCTTTTCTTATTTCAGCAGGCAGGTATGTTTTTTCGCATGCGGACATGACCGGCACTGCAAATCCAAAGGCAAATGGGAGGTATTTCTATGGATACAGGAAACACTGGATTTATGATGATCTGCACGGCGCTTGTCTTTATCATGACGCCGGGACTGGCCTTCTTCTATGGAGGACTCGTAAGGAGAAAAAACGTATGTAACACAATGATGGCCTGCGTGGCGATTATGGGATTATCGGTTGTATTGTGGGCTCTTTTCGGATATTCACTGGCATTTGGCACTGACCACGGCGGAGTCATCGGAGGCTTCGACTGGCTGGCTCTGAACGGTGTAGGCTGGGAGGCAGGACCTTATTCAGACAGCATTCCGCACCTTGTATACGCGGCATTTCAGATGATGTTTGCCATGATCACACCGGCTCTGATCACCGGTGCTGTCGTAGGAAGGATGAAGTTCAAAGCACTGTTCGCATTCATTGCACTGTGGTCCATCATCGTATATTACCCGATGGCCCACATGGTATGGGGACAGGGAGGATTCCTCGCCTCCATCGGTTCTGTTGACTTTGCAGGCGGAAACGTCGTACATATCAGTTCAGGTGTGAGCGCTCTCGTTCTTGCAACGTATCTCGGAAGAAGACGGGGCTACGAGAAGACTTCTTACCGCATCCACAACATTCCCTTCGTTGTTCTTGGAGCGTCTCTCCTCTGGTTCGGATGGTACGGCTTCAATGCAGGAAGTGCGCTTGCAGCTGACGGCCTTGCAGCTCATGCATTTATGACAACTTCTATATCCGCTGCAATGGCTCTGCTCGTATGGATGCTTCTCGATACAATAAAAGATGGAAAACCCACACTGGTAGGCGCTTCCACAGGTCTTGTAGTAGGTCTTGTAGCTATCACTCCGGGAGCAGGATTCGTTCCGATCTGGGCTGCCTTTATCATCGGTGCGCTGGTCAGCCCGATCTGCTACTTTATGATGAACTTCATCAAACATAAACTGAAAATCGACGACGCACTGGATGCTTTCGGATGCCACGGCATCGGCGGAATCTGGGGAGGCATCGCTACCGGACTGTTCGGACAGAGTTCCATTAACTCCGTAGCACAGTGGGATGGTCTTGTATTTGGTGATACCAGGCTGTTCGTTGCTCAGATCATCAGTATCCTGGTGACCATCGCTGTCGCTGTAGTGGGAACCCTGATCTGTATCGGTATCATCCGCATCTTCACTACTCTTCGTGTAGATCAGAAGGATGAGGCTGTAGGTCTGGATATCTCGCAGCATGGCGAGAGTGCATATCCGTCCTTCAACGGTCTTGACTAAAGAGAACTGATAAGTGGATAATATTGAGAGGACAGGAGGAACAGATATTATGTTGATTAAAGTAGAAGCAATCGTCAGAGAAGAAAAAATGGAAGAGATCAAAGATGCGCTGAACGCCATTGAGGTAAATGGAATTACAGTATCCCAGGTCATGGGATATGGAGCTCAGCGCGGATATAAAGAGATTGTCCGCGGATCCGAGGTAGAAATCTTCCTTCAGCCCAAGATCAAATTTGAGATCGTAGTATCTTCTGAAGAATGGGAGAAGAAAGTCATCGATGTGATCCAGAAGACAGCATACACCGGCGAGGTCGGAGACGGCAAGATCTTCAGCTATGAGATCAGAAGCGCTCTGAAGATTCGGACAAAAGAGACCGGATATGACGCAGTTCAGTCAGACGTATAAGATCCGCCGGAAATCACAGAATACAGATATCTTATATATAGCTGTCGGGAAACAGACAGCTCAAGCCAGAGGCCAGTATGACTCACACGAGTCACACTGGC
Source organism: Candidatus Mediterraneibacter stercoripullorum (assembly GCA_019115765.1). GTDB lineage: Bacteria > Bacillota > Clostridia > Lachnospirales > Lachnospiraceae > Mediterraneibacter > Mediterraneibacter stercoripullorum. Next base: position 13,152 of record DXCZ01000005.1, read on the forward strand.
CTCTGCTGTCGTATTGCTTATTCCTCTCGTATGTATCGTTACTGTTCGTACCCATCTCGATATCCAGCCATACCGGAGCTGTGCTGCCACGAATGCCCGTAGCAGAGCGCCGGCACTTAAGCCGGGTTCTTTGCGGCTTTACGTGTCCGCTGCGCTATGCTCCGAGCGAAAGCGCGGCCGCCGTGGCAGCACAGCTCCGGCATGGCGGACGTCCAAGAACAAATGAACAATAATCTCATCAAAGGAACCGCAATACCACTCGCCGTCTGACCAATGCCGCAGTCATAGAACTTCCACTCCATTTTCCCTGGATCAACTCCCCTTCAAAGTTCCGCTCCTGACTGTACAACAGTGCCGCCCGCTCACATACGTTATCCACTCCCGTTATCTTCCTGACAAAGTCAGACCCCGCTGTAACCTCGCTGATCTGGTTAAGTTCGTCCGCCGAATATGTTATAAAAGGGATCTGGAACTTTGCCGCCAGGGCCAGAATTGCCGGTTCTTCTTTTTTCAGATCAATACTTGCAACAGCCTCCAGCTGATCCGGCACGAATCCATGCTGTTCCATAATCTCTGTCAGGCCCATTTCCAGCTGTTCCGGAGAGATTCCTTTTCTGCAGCCGATCCCTGCGATCACATTCTTCGGTCTGAGGAGAAGGGTTCCCTCTTCACCTGAGGGGTCCTGGTCTGATACGAGGATCCGGTGTGAAAACTTCTCCGCCTCTTCCAGGCTCCTGCACACAGCCAGTTCATCCGGCACATTTCCTTCGATACGGCACTGAGGATCTTCTGCCAGAAAACCGATCCGCTCTCCCTCCAGTATCGCCGCTGATATTTCCTTTGCTTTTTTCCTGTCCGTGATAAAGAGATGGTTTCCCGCCGCAAATACATCCGGCGCAAATCTGCCCTGGACATCTGTGGCAGTGGTATGTACTGCGGTGCCGCCCGTGATCTCAGCCACTTTATCCGCCAGAGCCACCGCGCCGCCCACATGGCCGGAAAGAAGAGGGATCACGTACTGCCCTTTTTCATCCATGACCAGGACTGCCGGATCCGTGAACTTATCCTTCACCCAGGGTGCGATATAGCGGACAGCAATGCCTGCTGCTCCGATGAAGAAAAAGGCGCTGTCTCTCCAGTTCCTTCCGATAAACATCTTTACATCCTCCGGAAGAGGATCCACTCCGCCTCCGGCGTACTTCTCAGGCGAATAACCGAAGCATAAGCCGTTCTTCCTTTTTCTGAGAGCGCCGCACAGTTTCCTGTTCAGTTCAGTCCCGATCCTGGTAAAACTGAAAACAATGATCTTATCTGTCATACCTGTTCCTTTCCGCTGCTATAGCCGCAGTCCCTTAATCCGCTTCTACAGCCGCAGTCCCTTGATGTCCTTGATCCTGGAGAGGATTGTATTGCAGGTACATTCCAGCACACCGGGCAGTTTGTCCATAGTATTATATATCAGGTCTTCCATCTCCTCGTTGGAAGAGGCCACGGCATGAACATGAAGGCGGCTCTTCCCCGTGACACGGTAGATCTGGGTGACCGTGTCGTTCTCACGGAGGATCCCTGCTACCTCCATGAGGGCATCCGGCCTGGTCTCGATCTCAAAATAGCAGGATACTGCCCCGCTGATCTTCTGTGGATTGATGATCGTAGTATATTCCTCAATGATTCCTTTCTGTTCAAGCGCCTGTACCCGCATCTTTACCGCTACCCGTGAGATTCCAATCTGATGTCCGATCTCCGAATAAGACATCCGGGCATTGAGGATAAGCAGGCTGACAATCTTCTGGTCCAGCTCGTCAAGTCCGTCCAAAAACATGCTCTTTCCTCTCCTTGTCATCCTCCCTCCGGCAGCAAAGCATCTGGAAGGAAGTTCGTTTTCTGCCATTATACAATGCTGCAAAAAAGGAAGTCAACCGTACACGATATTCTTATACCTTATTTTCATTGACAAAATGGACATCTGCTATTATTATAGATTTCAGATGTTAATCTGATAATTACGAAACGAAAGAAGCGGGATATAAAATGGAAAATGAACTGACAAAAGGACCTGTCATGAGAACCATGCTGCGGTTTGCCATTCCCATGATCCTGGGGGATCTCCTGCAGCAGTGCTACAATATCGCTGACACACTGATCGTAGGACGCTTTCTCGGTGCGGACGCCCTGGCAGCGGTGGGATCTGCATTTTCGCTGATGACTTTTCTCACTTCCATCCTTCTTGGTCTGGCCATGGGAAGCGGAACTGTATTCTCCATCCGGTTCGGAGAAAAGGACGAAAGAGGTCTGAAAGAAGGAATCCTTGCCTCATTTTCCCTGCTGGGGATTGTGACCGTCATCCTGAATATCCTGATTTTTGCAGGGATCGACTGGATCATATGGTTTCTCAGGACTCCAGGAGAACTTATCTCACTGATGAAAGATTATCTGATCGTAATATTTGCAGGACTGGCAGGAATATTCCTTTATAACTTTTTCGCCTCTCTTCTGCGCTCCCTGGGGAATTCTTTAGTGCCGCTTGCCTTTCTGGCAGTCTCTGCCCTGCTCAATATCGCGCTGGATCTCTGGTTCGTGGCAGGACTTGAGCGTGGAGTGGCCGGGGCAGCCGAAGCTACTGTCATCTCTCAGTATGTATCCGGTATAGGGATTACAATTTATACTATTGTAAAATTCCCCCATCTCCTTCGAAGAGATCCGGATGTCCGTCTCCGTCTCAGCCGTGTAAAAGAGATCACCAGTTTCTCCGGCCTGACCTGCCTTCAGCAATCTATCATGAACCTGGGTATCCTGGCCGTGCAGGGACTGGTCAACAGCTTCGGTACTACTATCATGGCAGCCTTCGCCGCTGCTGTGAAGATTGATGCGTTCGCCTACCTTCCGGTACAGGACTTTGGAAATGCGTTTTCCATATTCATCGCCCAGAATTACGGTGCAAAGCAGACGGAGCGAATCCGAAAGGGGATCCGGACTGCACTTATCACTTCGGTCTCTTTCAGTCTGCTGATCTCTCTTCTGGTCTTTTTCTTTGCAGAACCATTGATGGGACTATTCCTGGATGCCGGAGAACAGGCTGTCATAGCAGATGGAGCCAGGTATCTGCGTATCGAAGGTTCATTTTACGCGCTGATCGGTATTCTTTTCCTGCTCTACGGACTGTATCGTGCACTTGGAAGGCCCGGTATGTCCGTGGTGCTTACCGTCATGTCATTGGGCACCCGGGTGGCGCTGGCATATGCCCTCTCAGCCATCCCGGCGATCGGTGTGGTTGGGATATGGTGGTCGGTACCTATCGGCTGGTTTCTGGCGGATGCTCTGGGGATCGGGTATTATATGGTGAAGCAGCAGAAACTGATTCCCTGAGCCTTTGCTGTTTACTGTACACATTTGTACGCTCTTCTCGATGGGCTGTTGTCGTCTTTTCTCATTACTTCGACAGCAGCCATCCGGCCCAGAAGGGTCTCATGATATTCCAGTACCACACTCCCAGCAGTCTGTACACCGCGGCAAGCTCCAGTTTCGCCTCTATGCTCCTTACATCCTCAAACCATACCACATGCTCGATTCCCGATCTTTTATAAGTAAACCATGGTGCCCTGGAAATCTGGGCATATTCAATGGACGCACCGTTTTCTGCGGCAATATTTACCGCCTCCACATTTCCTATGGTAGCGGCACGGGTGATCCCGCTCTCATAGGGCAGAGGCCAGTCATAACCATAATTCGGTATTCCAAGTATGATCTTCTCTCTGGGGATTCTTGTCAGAGCATACTCCACCACCTGCCGTACCTTATCCAGAGGGGCCACTGCCATGGGCGGTCCGTATGTATATCCCCATTCATACGTCATGAGAAAGACAGCATCCGCGTTCTCTCCCAGGAGAGCATAGTCCAGCCCTTCCACGAGAAGCCCCCTCTGATCATCTGACGTCTTAGGCGCCAGAGCCACTGATACCCGGTAGCCGTTTTCATTCATGATCCTTCTTACTCTTCCTACAAATTCAGCATAACGGACCTGGTTTTCTGGAAGGATATATTCGAAGTCAATATTTACTCCCGCGTATCCCCGGTCTCTCACGGTTTCCAGCAATCCGGCTATCACACGGTCCTGAATCGACGCATTTTCAACAATCACTTTGACCAGCTGATTGTTGAACGCTCCCTGAGAGAAAGGGGTCAGGACGAGAAGAGGCTGTACTCCCCTGTTCCATGCCGCCTCCACCAGCCACAGATCATCCTGCTGCGGCGGGACAAGATCCCCCTCAAAAGTAAATCCATAGGAAAACACCGGCAGCTCCTTCATAGCAGGAAGGGCCTGTTCCAGAACAGCCGGCTCGATAAAGGGATACGCATAGCCCCCCACTGTCATTTCCTTCGTTCTTCCTGGCTGTTCTCCTTCCTGAAGGACCAGAAGAGCCTGCCCGGGCACGATTCTGTCCTTATTCTGTATCTGATTATCATAAACGATCTTCCAGACCGGCACATTTGTAATGGCTGAGATAACTTCCAGAGTATCTCCTTTTTTCACGACATAAATCAAAAAAACACCCCCATACGTAAATTGAGCGCGTCCCGCGCAGAGACACGCTCATTTCAGTTATATGCTCCCACATGGAAGATTATGCAGGTAATATTGATCAGGCAAACTGACTGTTATACAGATCCGCATAGGCCCCCCCTGCATCCAGCAGTTCACGGTGGCTGCCCTGTTCAATGATATTTCCGTTCTGCATTACCAGGATCAGGTCTGCATCCACGATTGTAGAAAGTCTGTGTGCGATCACAAAGCTGGTCCGGTTCTTCATCAGATCTTTCATGGCCCGGCTGATCTCCATCTCCGTGCGAGTATCCACACTGGATGTAGCCTCGTCCAGGATCAGGATTGGCGGATCGCACAGGAATACTCTCGCAATAGTAAGCAGCTGCCTCTGCCCTGCTGAAATATTTTCTGCATCTCCACTGAGTACAGTATCATACCCTTTAGGCAAAGTCCGGATGAAGAAATCTGCCCGGGCTGCTTTTGCTGCAGCGACGATCTCCTCACGGGAAGCATCAGGCTTTCCATATGCAATATTTTCCGCCACTGTTCCATCAAAGAGCCAGGTATCCTGCAGCACCATGCCAAAATTTCTCCTGAGAGCATCATAGGACATATTCCCTGTATTTCTGCCGTCCAGCAGGATCCTTCCTCCATTCACCTCATAGAAGCGCATGAGGAGGTTGATAAGTGTGGTCTTGCCCGCTCCGGTGCTTCCTACCACGGCGATCTTCCTGCCCGGCTCAGCCGTAAAACTGATATCCTTCATCAGGATATGATTCGGAGCATATCCGAAGCGCACATGCTCGAACCGGACCTGACCTCTTCCGCCTGCTTTCTGCCAGCCTCCTTCATTTTCCTGCAGCTCCATGCCGGTATTATCAGTGCCAGTCTCATTCTGCTCTCTTCTGACTTTGCCCCTATCCGGCTCCGGACGGATCTCTTTTTCATCCAGCAGCCGGAAGATACGCTCCACGGATGCAATGGAAGACTGAAGAGAATTGATCATATAGGCCGCTTCCGTCAGTGGCTCTGAAGCCTGGTACACATACTGGAAAAACGCCTGAAACGTCCCTACAGTCAGGACGCCATCCAACAGAAGTTTACCTGCAGACACAGCAATCACGGCCTGTCCGGCCCGGTTAACCAGACGGATGAACGGATTCACTGCATTCATCATGAAGTCTGCTTTCCGGGATGTATCGGCAAGCTCTTCCACGGCCTCCTTCATGGCATTCCTGCTGTTTTCTTCCTGATTGAACGCCTTGATCACATTCCGTCCGCTGTACGCTTCTTCCACTTGCCCGGTAACCCGGCTGACTGCCTGCTGCCGTCTCATGGCATACCGAAGCGTCCTGGCAGCGAAAAGCTTCGTAGACAGCATGGACAACAGCGTAAATATAAGGAAGATCAGAGTAAGCCCGATATGAAAACGGAACATCATGATCAGTGATCCGACCACCATGCCTACAGCAGTAAACAGCTTCAGCAGGCCGGTCTGCATTACTTCCGCCATTTTATCCAGATCGTTGGTAGCCCGGCTTAACACCTCGCCGGTCTTATGATCATCATAGAAGGAAAGTGGGAGCCGGTTCAGTTTCTCCCCGATCCTGGTCCGCAGTTCCAGGCTGAGGCGCTCTGCAAAGCTGGCCATCAGGAAGCTCTGGAATGTATACAGGATCCCTGTGGCCGTATAGATCAGCAGCAGGATCATGATCTCCCGACCTCCGTGATCCCATGTAACACGGAAAACATCTTCTCCCCGCAGCGCTTCACGTATCTCCCGCCACAGCAGATCTACAATTCCCGCACTGTACACCGGAGCCGCCACAGACAGCACTGTATACAGGATGACGGAAACAGATACGATGATCAAACGGATCTGCTGGCGCCCCATTGTTTTCCACAGACGCAGGACCGTTCTCCCCGCGTTGGCAGGGATTTCCGGCTCCTGATTCTCTTCAAATATGTTTGTCTCGTTCTCAGCCACTTTATTCCCCTCCTTTCATCTGCGACGCCGCAATCTCCTGATAGACCGGACAGTTTTTCATCAGTTCCTCATGGGTCCCTTTTCCTGCGATCCTTCCTTCATCCAGCACAATGATCTGGTCGGCATTCAGGATCGTATTGATCCGCTGGGCGATGATCAGCACAGCCGCGTCCGACACTTCCCCTTTCAGCGCTTTTCTCAGCGCCGCGTCTGTCTTGAAATCAAGGGCGGAAAAGCTGTCATCGAAAATATACAGATCCGCCCTTTTCATCAGTGCCCTGGCGATGGACAGCCTCTGTTTCTGCCCGCCGGAGAAATTCGTCCCTCCCTGGGCCACATGGGCGTCCAGTCCATTTGCCAGAGCACTCACGAAATCCGCCTGTGCCACAGACAGAATTCGACGCATTTCTTCTTCTGTCGCGTCTTCCTTCCCATATCGGAGATTATCTGCTATCGTACCGGAAAACAGCCATGCCTTCTGAGGTACATAGGCAATATGACTGCGCAGTTCCTTCTGTGAAATGGTTCGGACATCCTTACCATTTACAGTTATGCACCCTCCGGACACATCATGGAATCTGAGCAGCAGCCTCGCAACCGTAGACTTTCCGCATCCAGTGCCACCGATGACTGCGGTAGTTTCGCCTCTCCTGCAGACAAAATCCAGATCTGTCAGGGCATTCTCATCTGCGTCAGGAAAACGGAAAGAGACGTGCCTAAAAGCGGCCACCGGCTCTGTCCCGGCTATATGATCACCCATTCTCTCCGCTCCGTCACGTATCTCCGGCTCTGTCTCCAGAATCTCCCTGATTCTCTGTATGCACACCCTCGCCCTTGGCAGGAGGATGATCACCATCTGTGCCATGATGATATAGAACATGATAAGAATGGAGTATTCCGTCAGAGCAGTTATATCTCCGATCTTCATATATCCAGCTCCGATCCGGTCTCCGCCCAGCCAAAGAATGGCAACAATGCAGATGTTGATCACGAAAAAAGCTGTGCTCTCCAGCCCTGCGAACAAGAGGTTGGCACTGACGGAAGTCCTTGCATAGTCTTCGAAGGATCTTCTCATCCTTTTTTCCTCATCCTTTTCTTTCCGAAAGGCCCGGATAACTCTCACTCCTGTCAGATTTTCCCGCAGTACCACATTCATCCGGTCGAGAAGGCGTTGAAGTCTGCTGAAGATCGCAGAAGCTCTGCTTGTCACAAGGACCGCCAGCACGATGATCAGCACTGTAACACCAATAAGGAGAAATCCCATGGCTCTGTCGATCGCAAAGGCCATGCCGATTCCCATAACACACACCGCGGGAACCGGGAGCACCATCTGGATACACCACACTACAGACTGCTGAATCACATTAATATCGTTCAGTGTCCGCGTGATCATTGAGCCTGTCCCAAACCGTTCAAAATCATGGGCGGAAAAAAGCAGCGATCTATCATAGACCGCATTGCGCATATCCCGTCCAATTTTTGCCGACAGGTCTGCACACAGCCAGCTTCCCAGCAACGCTCCGCCTCCGGCTAAAAGAGTGACAGCCAGCATTGCCATTCCTTTCCTGATCATATAATCCAGACTGCCGCTTCCTATACCAATGTTGATCATATCAGAAGTCAGCCTTGGGACCACCAGTCCTCCTGCCACATCGAGAAGCATAGCCAGTATCGTAAAGACACACAGCTTCCGGTAAGGCTTTAAGAAATGAAGTATAATCTTCATGTCAGCACCTCCAGCAGCTTCTTTTCCCGTATTCTGAACCAGTCCACGTACTTTCTGGACAGGCTGATGAACTTTTTGCGCTCTTCCGGCTCCATATCCAGGAATGCCTCATTCTCCATCCGGATAACAGGACGGATCTTCTCCTTCACGAACCTCCGTCCCATCTCTGTCAGGCGGATATGCTTATCTCTGCCTGTCCCCTGTTCCAGATATAAATATCCATTCCTCTCCAATTTACGTACTGAAGAATTAACCGTCTGCTTACTGATATATGCTTCCTGACACACATCTTTCTGAAGACATCCGTCTCCCAGTACGCAGACCGTATAAAGAATCGCCAATGCGCTGTTGGAAATACCAATCTTCAGTGCGATCTCATGATAAAGATCATCCAGCTCCTTGTAAATATGGTTAAACTCATGAATTTCTTTTTCCTGATGTATGTTCATACAATCCCTCCTTAGTCCGATATCGTACCCGGATTATAGTATGATATCGGACTAATGTCAAGAAAAAAGAAGAAGACATTTGAGTCTTCTTCCTCACTCTGATATCCTTCCATATCCATCCTTTTTCATCAAATAAAACTTCAGTACTGCCGCGATTACCGCGGAGAAGATCCGGGCAATGGTAGCGCTCCACCAGATCATAATCTGTCCTCCGAAAAATGGCGGCAGGATCAGCATGAGAACCAGCATGACGGCCGGCTCCACGTAAGTCAGGATATAGGAAAATCCGCTTTTCTCCGTAGCGTAGAAGCTGGCTGTCGTAACCCGGTTTACCGCAATAAAAGGAACTGCCAGCAGGAAAATGGGAAATACTGCCGCCACTTCCTCTGTCACCGCGCCGGAAGCTCCGAAGAGGACTCCTGTCTCTTCCCGGAAGAAATACAGAATCACGATACTGACGGCAGACAAGCTCAGGGAAAAGGCATATGCAAACACATTTGCCCTATGAAGTTCCTTCTCCTTTTTCGCTCCGTAATACTCGCTCATCAGCGGCTGAATCCCATCACCCACTCCCTGCAGCACCAGATAAACAATGGTAATGATATAGGCAATGCATGCATACACCGCAACCGCCTGCTCGCCGCCATACATCACCGAAAACCGATTGATAAATATCAGGGAGAAGTTCGGTGTCAAAGCCAGTCCGAAAGGCGCCAGCCCGATACTTATGATATGTTTTGCAGCATTTCCCATCCTGTCGGAGGCGATCCGAAATGTCATCTGCTTTTTGTAAAGCAGATATCCCACACCTGCTGTCATAGCAGCGCCCTGTCCGATGATCGTAGCCCATGCGGCCCCTCCCGTACTCCAGCCATACACCCACACAAAAAGGTAATCCAGCAGAATATTCGTCAGAAATCCAAGCACCATAGCTGCCATGGCAAACATTGCGCCGCCATTGTTCCGGATCAGCGGGATCAGACCTGTTCCGATCACCTGCAGCACAGTACCAAAAGCTATGATACGGATGTATTCCTCCCCCAGTCTCAGGATCTCACCCTCTGCTCCAAGTATCTTCAGAAGCGGAGTCATAAAAATCAGGACAAAAGCCGTCAAAACAATGCTGGCTGCCAGCAGCATCCAGAGAGTCCCAGCAGTATATTCGCGCGCCTCCTTCTCTTTTTTTTCCGCACGGAAAATAGAATAATAAACCGCTCCGCCCATACCGATGCCTGTTCCTGCCGCCTGGATCAACGCTACGATAGGGTACGCAATATTGATTGTAGAAATCCCGATATCACCTACCCTGTTTCCTACAAAGTATCCGTCTACAATAGCATATACGCCGGAAAGTGCGAAGGCCAGTATAGAGGGGATCACATATGCAAAAAATCTTTTGTATCTCTCCATTGAATTTCCCATTCCTTTCGCTGAACATCTCAAGCCCAGACATTATATCACAGTGCCTGTATAAATGGGAAGTCCTTATCTTCGGATGGTTTTTCTTCTGATATTACTGGAAAATGCAGCTTACCCCTTCGCCGCCGCCATTTCCGCCTCCGACACCCCTGTATATTTCCTGATATCCTCATCTGACATTCCATTTTTCCGCATATTCTTTATGAGCAGAATTTTCCCCATTTTTATGCCTCGCTCTTCCCCGCGTTTCTCTCCACGTCTTTCTCCGCGTCTCTCTCCCTCTTTCACGCCATCCTTATACCAGTCTTCCAATGCCTTGCACATATCTATCTTCGTATCCTCTACATTCCCCGCATCCAGAAAGTTAATATGATAATTGGGAAAATATTTTTCTAAGATATTCTCTTTTTTCAGCTCGTCGCTGATATGAAACATATCATAGAGATCTTTTGCTCCGTCCCATTGTTTCTGATCAAAATAGAATACGAGACTGATTACCGGAAACAGCCTGTCATCTTTTCGGAATCGTGAGAGATATTCTTCCGCTGTCAGGTGTCTGTCCTTTCTTACTCTAGTTACTTTAGTGTTTTCTTTCTGTTCCTTTTGGAGCCTTTCCTTTCTCTCATACTTTCTCCACAGTTCACGGATCTGGTCTGCATAAGTCAGGCTGTCGTTCATCATCTCCCTGACCGGCATGGCATAATGGATCTTGTTCTGTGACTCACATGTAAGAATCGCAAGGATTACCTCTCTCTTCCATGCCATGGCGGTATCTCTGTACCGCTGCAGTGCTCTTCTCCTGCCTGTCTTATCCGTTACAAGCAGATCTGTCTCTCTGTCTACATTTTCCAGTTCCTCCGGCAGTATTACCCTTCGTCCGCCAAACAGTACTCCATTGAACAGATCCGCAAATCTTTCCTTACTGCTCAGCCAGGTATTAACCGCCACATTTGCATTTCCCATAAGTATTGTCCTCCTGCTGATATTAATTTTTCATCAAAAATGGTATCTCCGGCTGAATCAGCCCTGAATTATGAGATATGATGCCTTGACGGCATCTCCGTCCGGATGTTTGGATTTTCAGAAAATAATATCCGGCTCTTTGATGTAGGAACATATTAACACCGTTTTTGCCGGAAGGCAAGAACTTTTGAGAAATGGAATTGCCTCGGTCGTCCGCTATGAAGGAGCCGTGTTGTCCCGGCGGCCACGCTTTCGCTCGGAGCACAAGCGCAGCGGACACATGGGGACGCAAAGGACGCGTCCCAAGTGCCGGCGCACCACTACGGGCCTTCGTGACGACACGGCTCCTTCATAACTGGATACTGAGGCATGACTGAGCAGCAGACAGTTCACAACATTGCTCAAATAAGCAGTCTTAACAACTGGCACAGTTTTATGAAAAAGTTTCCTGATAAATCTCTTTACAGATTCAGCATGCAGTCCATCTCATGCCAGGGGTGTCCTCCCCAGACTGAGCCGGAAGTTCCAAGGTCACGGAATCCCATTTTTCGGTACATGTCAACCTTGGAGTCTGCACAGGTAAGCAGGATCCGATGTCTGTCCTTTTCCTTTTCTCTCTTCAGATATTCAAACATCAGCTCCCGGGCCAGGCCCTGTCCCCTGTATTCCGGCAGCACATCCAGACCAAGCAGCATGATATTTCTGCCATCCGGATCATAGAGATCCGCATCGGTAAAGAACTCATCCCGGAATGACTCCTCGTCTGTAGAAAGTCCGTTCAGGAATCCCGCAAGTCTTCCTGTAGACCGGTCCACTACAGTAAGGAACAGTTCCGGCGCCTTTGCCACTCTTTGGAGCATCATCTTTCTTTCACAGGCTTCATTCGGCGGGAAGCAGATCCTCTCGATCTCAGCAGCCTGCTCCCCTTCATCCTGACGGATACAGCGCAGCTCAAACCGCTCCCGCAGTCCCGTATCCGGGAATACTCTGCCGCCCGGTATTGTCCACAGACATTCGCAATCATACTTTTTCCCGTCGTATTCCGTATGATATACTTCCCGATACAGGATATCCCTTATCTTCCCAAACTGCTCTTCTGAAACAGCCTTTCCGGAAGTCATAATCTTGAGCGGAAGCTCCTTTTTCCCCTCGACCATAGCCGGCTGTACATAGGGATAATCATTCAGAGCAAACCCGTTTCTCTCATAGAATCCGATTCTCCGCTTCGCAAAATCTGTCTCCGGCAGCTCCACCTCCAGACATATCATACATGGCAGTTTCTTCATAACTTCTTGTAATATAATGGATCCAAGTCCCTGATTCCTATATGCCTGATTCACCGCAAAATGCTCTACAAATGCAAAATCATCAAACTGCCATACTGCGATAAATGCTTTTACTTCATCCCTATCCGGTATGATATAAATCGTATACCGCGCATCATCCAGCAGGGCCTTTTGCTTTTCATATGTCCTGTATTCATCTTTCGGAAAGCTTTCCTCCAAGATCGTAAAGACCTTGTCAAAATCTTTTCCATTCAGTTTTGTCAACATCTGTTGTCTCCTCCTGATCCTGTGTCATTTTTGCCTTTATTGTATCCGGCACCGCGTTGATCCCAAAGTTCCGGAACAGCGGATAAATATTATGACTGTTCAGCGGCCTTCCGGAAACAACCGAACGAAACGGTCAGTTAAACGATAAACATGGCATCTCCGAAACTGAAGAACCGGTATCTCTCCCTCACTGCCTCTTCATAGGCGGCCAGTACATGTTCCCTTCCAGCAAGAGCGGAAACAAGCATGATCAGCGTAGATTCCGGCAGATGGAAGTTGGTGATCAGTGCATCCAGTATTTTGAACTGATAACCCGGATAGATGAAAATCTCAGTCCAGCCGCTGCAGGCTTTCAGATGTCCGGTCTCATCCGCTGCGGACTCTATGGTCCGGCAGCTGGTAGTCCCCACGCAGATCACCCGCTTTCCGCTGTCCTTCGCGCGGTTGATCTTTTCTGCCGCCTCTTCGTCGATCATGTAGAATTCCGAGTGCATATGATGATTTTCCACATCATCCACTTTTACCGGGCGGAATGTTCCTAACCCTACATGGAGAGTTACACGGGCGATATCAACGCCTTTCTCCTCGATCTCCTTCAGCAGTTCCGGCGTAAAATGAAGTCCTGCAGTAGGCGCAGCCGCCGAGCCGGAATGTGCTGCGTAAACGGTATTGTAGCGGTCCTTGTCTTTCAGCTGATGTGTAATATATGGCGGCAGAGGCATCTGTCCCAGCTGATCCAGGATTTCTTCAAATATCCCTTCGTATTCAAAATGGATCAGACGGTTTCCTTCATCCACAATATCCACCACTTCGCCTACAAGGAGGCCGTCGCCGAAGCTGATTCTTGTGCCCGGCTTTGCCTTCCGCCCGGGCTTTACAAGGGTCTCCCACACATCGTCGGATCCCCGTTTCAGGAGCAGCACCTCGATCTTAGCGCCGGTCCCTTCCCTGGCCCCTATGAGCCGGGCCGGGATCACCTTCGTATCATTGATCACCAGACAGTCCCCAGGCTCCAGATAGTTTACGATTTCCCGGAACACATGGTGCTCTGTCTTTCCTGTCTCCTTATCAAGGATAAGAAGGCGGGAAGCAGATCTGTCTTCAAGCGGATCCTGGGCGATCAGCTCCTGGGGCAGGTCATAATAAAAGTCACTTGTCTTCATATATCTGAACCTCTCTAAATGTCAGCGCAGGGCGGTACGCCTTTCTGATCCGGCGCCCGCCCGCGTTATCTGCTTCTTCTGTTATTATTTTTGTTATTATTTTCTAAGCTCGATTCCCATTTCCTCAAGGGCTTTCAGGATCCGCTCCATAGCGGCGGTCACATCCGGCTCCTCCAGAGTCTTGTCCTTAGCCCGGAATACGATAGAGTAGGCAACGGACTTGAATCCTTCCTTGATCTGGGAGCCTTCATAGATGTCGAACAGCTTATAGCTTTCCAGATAAGCTCCACCCTTCTTCTCGATCACATCCTCGATCTGTCCCACAAGGATCTCCTTGGGCACTACCATACTGATATCTCTGGTCACTGCCGGGTATTTTGCAATGCCTGTATACTTTCTGTCATAGGTAGCGTATTCCATGATCTCCGGCATGTCGATCACTGCGATATATGCACGCTCGCCGATTCCGTAGGTGTCAGCTACTTCCGGATGAACCTCGCCCATATATCCGACGATCTTTCCGTCATAGACAATATTTGCCTGGCGTCCCGGATGAAGGTACGGTCTGCCTGCATTGGGATCATAGACTTCCCTGTTCGTTATGCCGATCTTCTCAAAGAATTCTTCCACAACCCCCTTCAAGGTGAAGAAGTCTCCTGCTCCGTACATACCAAGTGTAAACTGCATCCTCTCATCCGGAAGCTCCGTCAGAGGAAGTGCCTTCGGGATGTAAATATTTCCAAGCTCGTAGAGCCTTACATCTTTATTTCTTCTGTTGTAGTTAGTTGCCAGTGAAGTGAGCATCCCGTTCAGAGAAGTGGTTCTCATGATACTGTAATCCTCACCCAGCGGGTTCATGATCTGGATCGCATTTCTCAGCGGGGAATCTGCCGGAAGCAGAAGCCGGTCAAATACCTTCGGGCTCTCGAAGGAATAGGTCATGCCCTGGCTGAATCCGCAGAACTCTGCGATATCTCTTGCAGTCTGCTCCACTCTCAGCTTGAAGGAAAGCTTTCCTGTTGTAGCCTCTCCTGTAGGAAGTGTGGTGGGGATATTGTCATATCCGTAGAAACGTGCCACTTCCTCTGCCAGATCTGCAAGCCGGTACAGATCCTGACGGAATGTAGGAGCAATGACTTCCTTTGTCTCCGGGTCATATTCCAGATCCAGAGTCCGGAAGCAGTCAAGCATATACTCTTCTGAAATATCTGTTCCAAGAAGGGCATTGATCTTGTCCGCATCGAAAGGCACTCTTACCGGTTCCTTTTTCTTTCCATATACATCAACCATCCCGCCTACAACTTCTCCGGCGCCCATTTCCTCTACCAGCTGGCAGGCACGGTCGATGGCAGCCTGAGCGTTGTTCGGGTCCAGTCCCTTCTCAAACTTTGCAGAAGCGTCTGTCCTCAGACCGATCCGCTTGCTGGATTTACGGATATTTACACCATCGAAGCATGCGGCTTCAAACAGCATCGTCTTCACGTCATCGGTGATCATGGAGTTCTCTCCTCCCATGATACCTGCAATACCAATCTCTTTCTCTCCGTCACAGATCATGAGCACATTTTCGTCCACAGTCCGCTCCTGGCCGTCAAGAGTCGTGAATTTATCTCCGTTTTTCGCTGTTTTTACAATGATGTGATGATCCGCAATAGTATCCAGGTCATAAGCATGCATGGGCTGTCCATACTCTTCCATCACATAGTTGGTGATATCCACCAGGTTGTTGATGGGACGGATTCCCACCGAAGCAAGCCGTCTCTGCATCCATTTCGGAGAGGGACCGATCTTGATGTTCTTTACCACCCTCGCACAGTAGCGTGGGCAGAGATCTGTATTTTCAACGGTTACTTTCACGTAATCATTTACATCTTCATCATTTCCTGTCGGCGTTACGACCGGAGGTCTGAACTCCTTGCGGAATGCGGCAGACGCCTCTCTTGCGATCCCGATGACACTGAAGCAGTCCACACGGTTGGATGTGATCTCATATTCGAAGATGGAATCATCCAGTCCAAGAGCCTTGATGGCGCTCTCTCCTACCACAGCATCTTCCGGAAAAATGTAGATACCGTACTCCGGAGCCTCCGGGTACATTTCTCTAGTGGAGCCCAGCTCCTCAATGGAGCACATCATACCATTACTCTCCACACCGCGGAGCTTGCCCTTCTTGATCTTGACGCCGCCTGCAACCTTCTGTCCCGGCTCGTGTCCGCCTGCAACACGTCCCCCGTCAAGGACCACCGGTATCTTGTCTCCTTCTTTTACGTTAGGAGCGCCTGTCACGATCTGGATCGTCTCTGTCCCGATGTTGACCTGGCAGATGATCAGCTTGTCCGCATCCGGATGTTTCTCGATCTTCTCGATCTGTCCGATCACGATCTTGTCCAGATCAGCGTCCAGTTTTTCGTATCCTTCTACTTTCGTTCCGAATAATGTCATGGCGTCTGTATACTCCTGAGCCGTAACGTCAAGATCCGGAACATATGCTTTTATCCATGATAATGAAGTATTCATTTCTGTTGACCTTCCTTCTCTGATTTTCTTTCACACGGTTTCTCTGCCGACGCCGCCGCATCAATTCTATCAGCGTCTATCAGCGGCCGCAGTGTTTACATTTAGAACTGATTCAGGAATCTGATATCATTTTCATACAGAAGACGCATATCGTCGATCTCATATTTCAGCAGAGCGATACGCTCAAGACCAACACCGAATGCAAATCCCGTATACTCTTCCGGATCAATGCCGCACATCTCCAGCACATGAGGATGAACCATACCGCAGCCGAGGATCTCGATCCAGCCGGAACCTTTACAGAAACGGCATCCTTTTCCTCCGCACTTGAAGCAGCTCACATCTACCTCTGCGCTGGGCTCTGTGAACGGGAAATGATGAGGACGGAACTTCGTCTTTGTCTCCGGTCCGAACAGCTCTTTTGCAAATACCTCCAGAGTTCCCTTCAGGTCAGCGAAGGAAATATTCTTGTCGATCACAAGACCTTCGATCTGATGGAAGGACGGAGAATGGGTAGCATCCACCTCATCGGAACGGAACACTCTTCCCGGAGCGATCATACGGATGGGAAGCTTGCCCTGCTCCATGACACGCGCCTGTACCGGAGATGTCTGGGTACGCAGCACGATCTCTTTATTAATGTAAAATGTATCCTGCTCATCCTTTGCCGGATGATCAGCCGGAATATTCAGTTTCTCGAAATTGTATTCATCATACTCTACTTCTGGTCCTTCTACTACTTCGTAGCCCATTCCCACGAAAATGCGCTCCACTTCCTCCAGAGCGATGGTGTTGGGATGTCTGTGTCCGATGATGTTTTTCCTGGAAGGAAGAGTAACATCAATAACTTCCTCCTTCAGCTTCTGTTCCCGGATGGCTCTCTCCATCTTTGTCTTCGTCTCATCCAGCAGAGCCTCGATCTCTGCTCTCGTATCATTGACCATCTGGCCGACCTTCGGACGATCCTCCGGCGCCACATCTTTCATTCCCTTGAGTACGGCGGTCAGTTCACCTTTCCTTCCCAGGTATTTTACTCTCACATCATTCAGCTTCTCCGGGGCATCTGCCGCCTGGATAAGGGCAACTGCCTCCGCCTTGATCTGTTCCAGTTTTTCCTTCATCTTTTTACTCCTTTCCCGTATAAATCCCAGGTTTCGTGTACGTCCGGACTGCACACTACCTCGATTCCGCTTCGCTTCATCTCAGTCGCGGCCAGCCTGCCTATAGCGGCTCTCCCGTCTTCCCCGGCTCATGCAAGCATGGCCGTCTCTGACGGAAAGCCGCTGCACGCAGTCCTTGGCTTCGCAATCATCTCGCGGCATTACCGCTCGATGACCGTTGCCCTGCAAATGCCTGCTCGTGCAAGCACGGCAGCCGCTTGCAGGGCTTATCGCGCAAAAAGACCCCGCCCCAAAAAGGGACGAGGTCATATACTCGCGGTACCACCCTGTTTCCCGCAGCAGATACTGCGGACACTCGGCTTGTGTAACGTACAATCTACGGCATTCCCTACTGGTTTCAGGAATGCAGCTAACGTGGGAAATTCGATTGCCATCTGAACTAAAGAAAACTTTCAGCCGGTGATTTTCTCTCTCTGATAGAAAATGGGTCTCTACTTTACACGATCTCAGCTTTTTCAATATTATGCCAGCCGCAGCGTCGGTTTCTGCCGGCCGGTTAAATCACTATTTCATTTTAACACAGGTTTTCCGTTTGTCAAGCCTAATAATCGTTGTCTTTTCCGCTGTTTCTGTATTATACTGAGATAAAAATGAGCCGGTTTCATGAGCACACTCTGTTATGAAAATCCGGCAAAAGCAAGGGAGACACCAGAACATGCAGAACATCAGACTTACCATCCAGTACGACGGCACCAGGTATCTGGGCTGGCAGAAGCCGGAGAAGGACGGCGCTGCCCGCACCGTCTCGTATAAAATCACTACGGCACTGAACCGCATGACCGGAGAAGAGATCACACTCTTCGCCGGAGCAAAGACTGACCCCGGCGTCCATGCCGGATCTCAGATCATCAACTTTGAAACCGCCTCCGGTCTGTCCCCGGAAGAGATCATGTCCGGACTCAATCAGTATCTGCCGCTGGACATCTCCGTCCTGTCTGCCGAAAACGCTTCCGAACGGTTCCGGGCGGATCTGAACGCCGTATCCCGCACATATGAGTGCCGGATCTGTACAGCCAGAATCTATGATGTATTCCGCAGACAGTATGAGTCCCACTGTTTCCCGGCGCCATCTGTCCCGCTTATGGAACAGGCCGCGGCATTTCTTCTGGGGAAACACGACTTCCGCGCTTTCTCAGCCGGAAGGAAAAAGAAAGGAACAGAAAAAGAAATCCTGGATATCGATTTCCGCCAGTATGACGACCGCCTTGTCTTTTCCATTACAGCCAATGATTATCTCCAGCAGATGCCTGCGCTTCTGGCTGGAACCCTTCTTGAGATCGGAGCCGGCCGCACCGCTCCGGAGCTCATTGCCGATATACTTTCCGGAAAGGAAAAGGCAGGGCCTTCCGCCGAAGCGAAAAGTCTCTGCCTTACAGAAATCAAGTATGTATAATTCAAGCCTCGCGGAGCGTATATCAGATGGGGGATTGACACCCGCCACTGATACTGATTTGTCACTCACCGCCTATAGAGGCGGGAGTCATCCCACATCTGATATATATAAGCCATTCCTGAGATCCTGTTTCAATGACAGGATCTTTTGCTGTACTGACTGTCTGCTGTCTCTCCCATTACAGGAACAGTCCTGCGATATGATATACAATAAAACTTACAACCCATGCTGTCACCAGCTGATATGCGATAATGGCAATCGTCGTCTTCTTGCTGCCTACCTCTCGGTTGATCGTAGCGATGGTAGCCGTACAGGGCACATACAGCAGACAGAACACCATAAGAGAATATGCGTTTGCCGCGCCGAATCCCATGCCGGCCAGCAGCGCCACGAAGCTTTCCATCCCGTGAGATGTGGTAATATTCTGGATCCCGAACAGCACACTGCAGCTGGACACAACCACTTCTTTTGCCGCGATCCCCGAGATCAGCGCTACCACGATCTGCCAGTAGCCCAGCCCCAGCGGAGCGAATACAGGTACGATTGCTTTTCCGATCAAAGAGCCGAAGCTGTCGGAGATATCTGTCACAAATCCTGTCGTTCCGAAGTTCAACAGGATCCACATAATGATAGACGCCAGGAAGATGACTGTTCCGGCTTTCGTGAGATAGTCCTTCACCTTCTCCCACACATAGACTGCAATCGTCCGCGCATTTGGAGACTTGTATTCCGGCAGTTCAATGAGCAGCGCATGCTCCGCCTTGCTCCCGTCGATCTTAGAGAGTACATAAGCCGTAGCAATAGCCACGATGATTCCCAGCAGATACATGGAATAGCAGGCCAGCATCGCATGATCTCCGAAAAACATGGAGGAAAACAGCACATAGATCGGCAGTCTGGCACTGCAGGACATAAAGGGCGTAACAAGGATCGTCTTCAGTCTGTCCTTCTTGTGTTCCAGAGCCCTGGATGCCATGACCGCAGGCACGGAACAGCCGAATCCAAGAAGCATCGGAAGGAACGCCCGTCCGGACAGTCCCAGATGCCCCATAATATCATCCATAACAAAGGCAACCCTCGCCATATATCCGCTGTCTTCCAGAAAAGCCAGCGCCAGGAACAGGATAAAGATATTCGGAAGGAAAGTCAGGATACCTCCTACTCCGGAAATAATCCCGTCCACGATCAGTGACTCGATCACCGGGGAAACACCTGTTGCCTCAAAGGCTCCGCTCGCTGCTCCAGTCAGCAGATCCAGCCCGGTCTCAAAATATCCCTTCAGCCAGTCTCCTACAGTAAATGTCAGGAAGAAGACCAGTGCCATGATCACAAGGAAGATGGGAAGTCCTGTCCATTTGCCGGTCATGAACCGGTCTATCCTGTCCGTCCGCTCTTCCTTTGCACTTTTATTTACAAGAGTCTCGTCGATCACTTCTTCGATGAAATCGTATTTTTCATTAATGATATCCTTCTCATAACTCCGATCTGCAATCCCGTTCAAATCTACCGGATACTGCTTCATCACCGTCTCGTCCTGCTCCAACATCTTGACAGCATGCCACCGCATGTTGTCCATGTCCGGATATTTTTCCTTAAACTGTGCGATGATAAGATCGATCTTGTCCTCGATCTCATCGCTGTACACCATGGCATACTCACTGTGATGATCATGTCTGTGCTTCGTCTGGTCCTTGTGGTGATGAATAAAAGGTCCCTGTTTCTCATACTCGTTGTGATGTGCAACCGCATGCATCAGGATCTCCAGACCGGTCCGTTTTCTTGCCGACACCGGAATGGTGGGGATACCCAGCATCTCCGGCAGACGGTGAAGGTCGATCTCCATTCCTCTCTCTTCCACCACATCCATCATATTCAGAGCCAGCACAACCGGCTTGCCCAGCTCGATAAGCTGCAGGGTAAGGTACAGATTTCTCTCCAGGCAGGACGCGTCCACCACGTCCACGATCACATCTACCTCATCGCTCATGATGCATTCCCGGGAAACCTTTTCCTCCATTGTATAGGAAGTCAGGCTGTAGATCCCGGGAAGGTCGATCAGCTTGAATTCCTGTCCCTTGTAAAATGTCCTTCCTTCCTTTTTCTCCACTGTTACTCCCGGCCAGTTAGCAACTTTCAGATTTGCCCCGGTGTAAGCGTTAAAAAGTGTGGTCTTTCCACAGTTCGGATTTCCGATAAAGCCTACATTGATAATCTGTCCGCTCATGCTGCCGCCTCCCTTACAATGATATTGTCGGCGATGCGCCTGCCAAGAGCGAACCTGGTTCCGCGGAACCGGACTGTCATGGCTCCCTTTTTATTGTTGTTGAGGACTGTGATCTGGGATCCCTGGGTCAGACCGAGAGCCTCCAGTCTGCGCTCCAGATTCAGCTCGATATGGATCTCCTCAACAATATACGTCTGATTGTTTTTTCCCTCTTTTAATGTCATATACCGTCATCCTTTGCTGTCTTGTATGATCATTTGTTGATAATAATTCTCCATAAGCAATTATATACACTGACAGCATAGAAGTCAAATGCATTGGGATTCGTTCTCGGATATCCCGGGCGTCCGCCATGAGGGCGCTGTATTGTCACGGCGGCCTTTATTTTCTGGCTGTTTAAGATTCGCGCTGATAAATGGACATACTCTTTGTTATTTTTTCCATTGTACTGTGATCTGCAGCCGGTCATCTCCAATCTTCTCCGCCTTCATGCTCCCGCCGGTTTTCTCTGCCAGAGTCTTTGCCACGGTAAGTCCAAGTCCGGTGCCATGGCCGTTTCTGGAGGATTCACCTACGTAAAACCGCCCGAATATCTTCTCCACGTCCTCCTCTTTGAGACCTTCCGCATCATTTTCAAAGATAAGGTCTGCTCCCTTTTCCTCTGATGACAGTCTGATATCAAGGAAGCTGTCTGCATACCTGCATGCATTCTGGATCAGATTCCGAATGATCCGCTCGGCGGCGTTTTCATTTCCTATGATCAGGACGGGGCTCTCCGGAGCGGCAAACTTAAGCTCCAGTCCGCTCTGCTCAATATCTTTCCAGGAATCCAGCACCGTCTCCCTCAGGATCCTTCCAAGATCGATCTGATGGATCTCCGGCACATACTCCTCCGCCGATATCCTGGAATACTCATAGAACTGTTCCACCAGTCTTGAAAGGGCCTCCGTCTTTCTTTCCACAATTCCCAGATTTTCTCTTGTCTCATCTGGCAGTTCTTCCATATCTGTTATCCTGAGATACCCCAGGATCGAGGTAAGAGGAGTGCGCAGGTCGTGGCTGATATTCTCGATCTGTCTCTTCAGCTCCTGTTCCCGCCGTTCAAATTCTGTCTTTTCTTTCCTGACTGCTGCCAGAGTCCGGTTCATCTCACACAGAAGATATTCCAGATCCCGGTCAGCGGCCTCCAGCTTCAGAACGCGGTTTTCCTCCAGCTGTCCGGTGATCTCGGTCAGATCACTGGCAGCAGAGCGGACAGACTTTTTCATCAGAAAGAAACGCACACCGAAATACACTGCCCCTGTCGAAGCCACCACACACAGGATTACAGCCAGTATCAGTATCATTCTCTCTTCCATCCGATCCGCTCCTTTCCTTGTCCTTCTATAGTTCTTTTCTCCGGTTCATCAGGATTCCCGCTGTCAGGAACACTATGATCCCGATCATTCCCGCGATGATGCATCGTGCCGCCCCTGCCGGCTCGCTCCACAGGCAGTCATATCCGCTCATTCCTGCTGTCACCTCGAAATTCAGGTAATTCCAGGGCATCCACTCCGCCGCATTTTCCAGAGCAGAGAACTTGAGTCCCAGCATGAATGTTGCCACAGGGATGAAGTAATAGACACCCGCCCAGATAACAATAGCCGCAGTATCCTTTTCAAAAAACTGCCCAAGTGCTACAGCCAGTATCATAAAAGCCGCTGCTGCGGGGAGATTACACAGCACGCCCTCCAGAAGAAGTCCCACATAGGGCTGCGCCGGGCCTTCCAGGAGAAGGACAGCCGTTCCTATATATAGGACAAGTAAGATCACCATACTGATAAGAGCAGCGGCAAAAGACACTATGCATTTTCCAATAAAAAGCTTCTCTCTGGAAATGCCATATGCAACTGCATTTTTCGCGATTCCGTTCTTCTGATCTGAAGAGAAGAACAGCATCGCCAGAACCATCCCTGCCAGGAAAAGCGCGCCCATCCCCCCGGTCAGGAATGACAGAGCAAACTTTACGCTGCTGTACCGGAAATCCGATATGACCGCACTGCACACATACTGTCCCACATTCAGCAGCAGTACTCCCGCTGCCATTATTCCTGTAAACATATATATATCCTTCGTATGAGTGATCCGGTACCACTCGCTTCTCATATAATTCATCATGACTGTCCGCCCCCTCTCTTCAGATCCATATAATATTCCTCCAGCGTGATCGACTTCACTGCCAGCGAGGAAACCTGTATACCGTTCTCCGCCGCCAGGCTGCTGTATCTCTCCGGCTCGATTTTCTCTCCCTGGATACGGATCCGCCGATCCGGCAGGACCTGATACTTCTGTTCCGGATACCTTTTCTCCATCCGGACTGCAAAAAGTCCGGGATCCGATACCTGGATCTCGATATAGGAACTGCATTCATCCTCAAGATCCTCAGCCGAGATCTGCTTCAGGACCTTTCCCTTATTCAGGAAACAGTATTTATCCGCCAGCTGCTCCAGCTCCGTCAGGATATGGCTGGACAATATCACTGCGATATTCTTCTCTCTGCTCAGCCTCCGCAGCATTTCCCGGATCTCCATGATTCCACTTGGATCCAGCCCGTTTATAGGTTCGTCAAGAAGGAGAAGCTCCGGCTCACCCATCAGGGCGATCCCCAGTCCCAGGCGCTGCTTCATACCGAATGACAGCTTCCTTGCCGGTACTCTTCTCTTCTCATGCAGGCCGGTTGCTTTCAGGATCTCTGCCACTTTTTCCTTTCCCGGGATTCCTTTCTGAATCCGGTAATACTCCAGATTCCCCTCCACGGACATCTGAGGATAAAATCCCGGCGACTCGATCATAGTTCCAATCCTTTTCCGCTGTTTCTCAAGTTCCTTTTCTCCATGCGCTCCAAACAGCGTAATCTCTCCCCGGGTAGGATAGATCTGTCCTGCAAGCATTTTCAAAAGTGTAGTCTTCCCTGCCCCATTATCCCCTATCAGTCCCAGGATCTGTCCTCTTTTCACATTCAGGTTCATATGAACGAGGGCTTCTGTGGACCCGTATATTTTCGTCAGGTCTCTTGTCGCTGCTATGATTTCTTTCATACGTCAACATTCCTCTCTTCAAGTTTCTTCATCTCCACGACAGGAACCTTATCTCGGAAACGCTCCGTTTCCTCCCGTCTCTTCCGGTCCTGTCCTTCGATGTATCTGTATCATACCCTTTCGCCTTATAATAAGTCCTCAAGAAACCTTAAAGAAAGTATAAAGATCACGCCATCCGAAATCCGATCCCCCAGACGGTCCTGATATATTCCTCCCCCGGGTCGGCGGAAGCGATCTTCTTGCGGATATTGCTCACATGGACATTTACCGTGTTGTCCTCTCCATAATAGCCGCCTCCCCATACCTGTTCATAGAGACTGGCCCGGGAAAACACTTTATCTGGTCTGCCTGTCAGCAGACGGAGGATCTCGAATTCATGAGGCGTCAGAGAAATCTGCTTTCCATTTACCCATACCTCCCTGGCGTCCCCAGACAGAATCAGGTTCTTATAAGAAATCCTGTCCGATTCCATAGCTGAGTAATCGCCGTCTCCCGCACAGCCTTCCGCATCTTTCTCTTTCTGTCCGCTCCTGCGCAGCAGAGCCATCACCCGCACCAGCACCTCCTCCGGTTCAAAGGGCTTTGTCATATAATCATCAGCGCCGCTGCGTATCGTCTCCAGCCTATCCTCCAGAGCGCTCTTGGCGGAAAGCACAATAACAGGGATGGACGTCTTCCGTTCATCCCTTATATATGTAATAAGCTCCTCCCCCGTCATCCCGGGGAGCATCAGATCCAGCAGGATCAGATCTGGCTCCTGCCGCTCCAGCAGAAGCTTCGCCTCCGTGCCGGAATACGCCTGCGTCACTTCATAACCGCCTTTCTTAAGGATCCGTCCCAGGAGTCCGTTGATATCCGGATCATCCTCCACGATCAGTATATGCTTCATAGTTTCATATTCCCTTCAGCAATTTTTCTCGTTTCATTCTATCACAATCTGCAGGATAATAACATTTTTAATCCCGATTTTCCTAAAAAGACATCTCCCGCAGATTTCCGTGCTTCTCAGCATGTACTCTTCTGCAGGAGATGTCCTTTTTCCTTTTGAATAGATATCACTCATTTCCCGATTTTCGATTTCTCACCAGGAATAAACAGTTCATCCACCAGCATCCCCAACTCCCGTGCCAGCGCAAAAGCCAGCGCTAGAGTCGGATCATATTTGTTGTTCTCGATGGCATTGATGGTCTGTCGGGAAACCCCGCACTTCTTCGCCAGCTCCTCCTGAGAGATCTTCATTTCTTTCCGTCTCTCCCGTATCCTGTTCTCCATATCAGCCCCCGTACTTTCTCTTGTAATACATCAGGAAGACAAAATACAGTGTCGCCGCCACAGCAAGCATAACGAACGGGTTCATTCCCTCATATCTGCCACGTATGGTATTCTCCGCGAAATTGAAGGCAAAACAGCCCACAATCGCGATGAAGCTCCACATGCTGGCCTTCCCCACGATAAGCTGTCTCCGCTCATCTCCCTGCCGCATCAGAGAAACAAACATGGCGATATCCATGATAATGATCGCCGCCAGTATGATCAACACAATGATCCCAATCCACGCAAATCCTTTTTCATCCATGACCACTCCTCCTTCACAATAAAATGTAAAATATGTTTGACACTTTTACAGTACATTACATACAAGAAAATGTCAATAGTTTTTTACATTTTGTATTGTACTTTCAGAGGTCTGTACTTTCTTTCAAGAACTGCTTTCATAAAAAGCATTGTCTCTCACATTTTCTTATTCTATAATAGAATGATGCCAGGGTCAAAAGGTCTGAGCCCACATGAGCTCGCTCATAAGTGGGTGAAAGACCTTGGGACCCGCCCCGATATGAGCATAAAAGTGGGATGTATATCCCACGATATGCGAATATGGGGGAGGA